>CALKTZ010000403.1 GCA_937997355.1 uncultured Planctomycetales bacterium
TCGGGCTGGTCGTCCGGCGACCAGATCGATCGATTGATCTGAATCCCGAGCGTCCGGATCTTGGTTCGAAGGCTGCCTCGGGTGATCCCCAGGAGTTTCGCCGCCTTCACCTGGTTGCCGTGAGTGTGCCTGAGCACCCGCGCCAACAACGAGCGTTCCATGAGTGCGAGCGATTCCGCGTAGAGATCCTGAGAGCCGGCGCGGATGCGCTCGTCGAGGAAACCATCCCAGTCGAGATGGGCCGGCGAGGCTCCCGCGGCCTCGGGTTCTCCCCGAATCGATGCGGGCAGGAAATCGGGGAGGAGGACCAGCCCCTGGGCCCGCAGGAGGGACTGTTTCAGAATACTCTGAAGTTCGCGGACGTTCCCCGGCCAAGGATAGCGCCGAAGCATCTCCATCGCCTCGGGAGAAACCCGATCGACCTCCTTTCCCAGCTCGGGGCTGAATCGCCTGAGAAAATGATCGATCAGGAGGGGGAGATCCTCGACTCGTTCACGAAGCGGGCTCAGCAATATGGTGACGATCCGCAACCGGTAGTAGAGATCGCCGCGAAACTCCCCCGCGGCCACCATCTGCTCGAGATCGCGGTTGGTCGCCGCGATGATTCGAACGTCGCTCTGGATCGTTTCATTCCCGCCGACGCGCTCGAACCGGCCATCCTGGAGCACCCGCAGAACCTTGGCCTGGGTGAGAGGCGTCATGTCGCCGATTTCGTCGAGGAACAGGGTCCCCCCGGAACTTTGTTCGAATTTGCCGATCCGCCGCCGATCCGCGCCGGTGAATGCCCCTTTCTCATGGCCGAAGAGTTCGCTCTCCAGGAGGTTTTCCGGGATCGCCGCGCAATTGATCGCCAGGAATGGGCCATTCGCCCGCCGGCTGTGCTGATAGACGGCCCGCGCGACCAACTCCTTGCCGGTGCCGCTCTCTCCGAGGATCAGGACCGGCAGATCCTGCGATGCGACCAGTCCGATCGCCTTGTAAACCTCCTGCATCGCCGGTGAGCGGCCGACGAGAATATCGGCGGCTCCGCCGGCCATCGCCTCCTCGGCAACCATGGCGGGAAGTCGCATGAGCCGGCTGATTTCCGCGGCTCGTTCGACCAACTCCCTGACTCTCGGGACATCGAGCGGCTTGAGCAGATAGTCGAAAGCCCCCTGCTTCATCGCTTCGATGGCCGTCTCGGTGGTCCCCTGCCCGGTGATGAAGATCACCGGAATTCGGGCGTCGATCTGGCGGAT
>CALKTZ010000404.1 GCA_937997355.1 uncultured Planctomycetales bacterium
CATCGACCCGTCGAGCACGGTCTCGGGCGGCTCGACCGGGGCGACGACGATCCTGGGATCGAGTCGGATGCGACGGACGAGTTCCGCGGAAGCAGCCTCGAGGTCTCCGACTGCGTGCTCGACGTTTTTCCGCTGCCGGTCTCGTTCGGTGATCGCTCGGCGATAGTCCGCATCGAGCCCCGCTCCCGCCCTCGCGTAAGATTCGGTGAGGGTTGCCAAGATCTCCGAATTCCGCGCCGCCTCGCGGGCGATGGCAAGCCGGCCCGCGGCCTGCTGGAGATCGAGATACGTCTCGGCGACGCCGAGCAGGGCGTCGTTCGTCGCGGATTGGATGCCCGCCCTCCGCGCATCGACGACCTGTCGTGCCGCGAGGGGTTCGAAGATGGCATCTGAGAAACGGAGGATGGAGGTCAAGCCCGAGACCTGGGCGGGACCGCCCGCGGGCACGGGGCCGCTCACGCTCGAACCGGCCGCCGCGGTCCCGCCGAGAAAAAGCGAACTCTTACTGATGGTCCGGACTTGCCCCTCGACCACCTGAGCCTGGCCGTCATGCCGGATCCAGTTGGGGCCGATGTAGAGGCTCGGGAGCCACATCACGCGAGCCTGTTGCAATTCGGCGAGGGATTGGGCAACGCGCTCACGAGCGATCGCGATGTCGAGGTCGTTCGACCCCGCGAGTCGCAGGGCACCCGGCAGGTCGATCGGTCGGATGATCTGGTCGGGGACGAGCGGTGTCCCGAGGACCTCCCCGGGCGGCGTCGCCACGGCCGTCGGTTCCGGCATCCGCACGTCATCGGGAATGGCGAGAGGGAGTGTTTGCTGCGGGCGATGAGTCGCTACCGACGACGGACGGTCTCGCTGAGACTCCCGTGGATCCGCGGCCCCGATGATGAACACCGTGACTATCGGCCCGATAAGCCTGGACCTACTCCTTGTTTTCCTGAAGCGCATTGGGCCCTCCCTGGCCTCGCCGCATCGGGGCACGTCTCTTAATTTCGGTCCTCTGGATTTATCCGTTCGAACAGGTTTTGTCGAAGAAGCAAGGGGGATACCGATTATGACGCCTGGGTCAGCTCTTTCCTTTAGGGGCGTCAGCCGGAGGCTCGTTCTTCGCGACAGCCTGGCCGTCGGCGAGCGAGGCGGCGTTCGACTCGACGACCAGCTCGTTTTCATCGATGCCCGAGACGACCTCGGTCCGCTTGCCGTCGCTCAGGCCGAGCCTTATCTCTTTCCGCCTCGCGCGGCCGTTTTCGACAATCACGCAGAACGTCTTTCCGACTTCCATAACGACGGCGGTCGCGGGCACTGTGAGCACGTTCTGGTGCTGGTCGGCGATGATGGTCGCGTAGGCGTAGAGGCCGGGCCGGAGCAATCCCTCCGGATTCGGCAGGTCGATTTCGGTGCGAAGCGTCCTCGTCGCCGAGTCGAGGGCCCATGCGGTGCGGGTCACCTTGCCCTCGAAGGTTTTTCCTTCAAGGGCTTGAAGGCAAACCTTGGCTTGGTCGTTTGGATCAATGAAGGGGGCTTCGGTCTCGGGCACGCCGACGGTGATGGTAACGATGCCCGAACGGGCGACTACGAAGAGCGGCTCGCCTGTGGCTCCGGGTGTTGTGAGGTGGCCCGTATCAATCCCCCTCTTCACCACGATTCCATCATACGGCGAGACAATCCTCGCGTAGCCCTCCATCGCCTCGGCCCGCTCCGCCTCGAAGCGAGCGACGTCGATGTGCGAGATGGCCGCTTCGACGTCGGAACGCGCCTTGTCGAGGGCTGCCTTCGCCTCCGCGAGCGACGCTTGGCCCGACCGCACCTTGGCCCTCACCTCGTCGAGGCCGGCCTCGGCCGCTCGGAGCTTACTCCGGGTCTCGTCGACGAGGCTTCCCACGAGGGCCCGCTCGCGGGCGAGCTGCTCGACCCGGGCGAACTCGGCCTGCCAGCGACTCACATCGGCTCCCGACCGTTTCATCCCGGACTCGATTTCTTGCACCCTGGCTTGAGCACTCTCGACCCCGGCCTGAGCAACCTCGGCGGCGGCCTCGCTCTGCTTCCGCTCGGCCTCGGCCTGCTTCACCGCGGCACGCCTCTGCTTGAGGTCCGCCTCGGTCTCGGGCACCCGGAGTTCGGCGAGCACCTGGCCCTTCCTGACCGAATCGCCGATATCGACGACAACGCGCTCCACGTAGCCCCCGAGCTTCGCATAGATGGGCGTCGTCTCGGCGGCCTCGATTTGTCCGGGCTGCTCGGTCGACCGGCGGACGGTCTCGCGGGTCGGCTTCGCGACGGTGACCCGGACGACGGCCGGGCTGCCGGTCGCCTCTGCTCGTGCCTTCCGTTCGCCTGCCGGATGGTCGCATCCGGGGGCAACGGCTGTCGTGAGGCCGAGGGCGGTCAGATACGCCATAGGGAATCGTATCGCTCGCATGGTCGGTGGTTCCTTTCGCGGGGCGTTCGTCACCCGTGATGCTCGCGGGGGAGCCCCTGGGACCGGTCTCCGTGCATGGTTACCACGGCTTCGACAGAGTCGCCATTTGCCAGAGATGTGGGAGTACTCCCCGCCGGATAGTCGTAGTAGGGGCTCTCCGGGTCATCCGGGTCGATGGACGCCGACTCTCGGCCGGCCCGTCCCTGCACGAGTGCGAAGACGGACGGGAGCACGAGCAGGGTCGCAAGAGTGGCGGCGGCGAGTCCGCCGATGACGGCCCGGCCGAGCGGTGCGATCTGCTCGCCGCCCTCGCCCCAGCCCAGGGCCATCGGCACCATCCCGGCGATCATGGCACAGCTCGTCATGAGGATGGGCCTCAGCCTGCCCTCCGCCCCGAAGGCCGCGGCCTCGGTCGCGGAGGTCGCATCCTCGCGGCGATGCCTCTCGGCGAAAGTCACGAGGAGGATGGCATTCGCGACGGCAACCCCGATGGCCATGATCGCCCCCATGAACGACTGGATGTTGATAGTCGTCCGGGTGAGCCAAAGGGCGATGACCACGCCGCAAACAACGGCCGGTGTGGCCGAGATGGTGACCAGGGCGAGCCGGATAGATTGGAAGTTCGCCGTGAGCAAGAGCAGGATGACGACGATGGACATGGCAAGCCCGATGGAGAGCCCGACGAGCAGCTCCCGCATCGGTACAATCTGCCCGCGGATGTCGACGTTCACGCCCTTCGGCGGCTCGCCGGCACGCTTCAGGGCCTCGGCGACCTGGGCCGCGACCCGCCCCAAATCTTCCCCGACGATATTCGCGGTCAGGCTGATGGAACGCTTCATGTTATAGCGATCGTATTCACCGGGCATCGTCCCGCGGCTGACCTTGGCCACGTCCCTCATCAGGACCGCCGGGCCGCCGGATCGCGGCACGGGAATCGTCTCGACTTGCTTCGTCGAATTCATGAGGGCGAGGGGGATCTCGACCTGGACCTGATAGCCGATGCCGGTCTTCGGGTCGGGCCAGTAGTTCGGCACGACGAATCGGCTCGACGAAGTTCCGGTGACGAGCGATCGGGAGACTTCCTCGGCGGTGACGCCGCTGATGCCGGCCCGTTCGCGATCGATCTCGACGCTCACGGTCGGGTAGTCGAGGGCCTGGGCATATTGGAGATCGCGGAGAGATGGGATCTTGGCGAGTTCGTCCTTGACCTTCGCCGCATAGGCCCGGTCGTCCGCGTAGTTCGAGCCGCTGATGGCGACCTCGACGGGCGTCGGCGAGCCGAAGCTCATCACGTCGCTCACGATGTCCGCCGGTTCGAAGGAGAACCGCACGTCCGGCATCTCGGCGTTCAGCTTGTCGCGGAGCCGCCTCTTGAGGGCCTCGACGTCCACGTCGGCGTCATGATGGAGGGCGACGCGGAGGAGCACCTCCTCGGGCCCGGCTGTCCATTGGTAGATGGCGTTGATCGGGTAGCTCGACGGGATGAGACCGACGTAGCCGACGGAAATCTCGACCGCCTCTTCACCGACATCCTTTCTCACCGCCTCGAGGGCCGCTTTCGCAATCCGCTCGGTCTTCTCGATGCGGGTCCCGGCCGGCGCCTTGATGCGGAGCTGGAATCGCCCGGCGTCGACCCGCGGGAAAATCTCCAGGCCGAGTTGCTTCCCGACTCCGTAGGTGACGCACAGCGTCGCGACGAGATAACCGGGGACGAGCAGCCAGCGGAGCCGGACGACCCGCCGCAGGCCTCGGCCGTAGGCGTCGCGCGTCCGTTCGAAGCGCGACCGCTGCGAACGCTGTCCTTCGGGACGGTGCCGATGCTTGAGCAGCCAGACCGAGAGGACGGGGACGAAGGTGCTCGACAATAGATAGGAGGAAACCATCGCGAAGCCGACCGCGAGCGAAAGCGGGACGAAGAGGGCCTGCGCCGCCCCTTGCATGAAGAACGACGGGATGAACACGGCGAGGATGCAGAGCATCGCCAGGAGGCGTGGCACGGCGGTGTCGAGGTTACCCTGGCGGACCGCGCGCGGGATGTTCTCCGCATGCTCCATCTTCGCATGGATGTTCTCAATCTCGACGGTCGCCTCGTCCACGAGGATGCCGATGGCGAGTGCGAGCCCGCCGAGGGTCATCAGGTTCACGGTCTGGCCGGTGAGCCAGAGGGCGACGACGGCCCCGCCGATGGCGAAGGGGATGTTCAGGACCACGATGATGACGCTCCGCCAGTCGCGGAGGAAGGCGAGCACCATGAGCCCCGTGAGGACGGCCCCGAGGACGCCTTCGGCCGCGAGGTTCCTCATCGCGTTGGTCACGGTCGGCGACTGGTCGAACTCGAAACTGACCCTGATGTCGTCGGGGAGCACCGCCTGCATCGACGGCAGCGCCGCCTTCACGTTGTTCACGACCGTGAGAGTCGATGCGTCGGCACGCTTCGTCACGAGGATGTAGACCGCCCGCCGGCCATTCACGAGGGCATAGCCGGTCGTGATGTCCGAGGAGTCCTTCACGGTCGCGACGTCGCGGAGGTAAACGGTCGGCGTCACGCCGGGGCGGATGGGGATGGCCTTGAGGTCGTCAGCCTGTTTGACGAGCGAGTTCACCGGCACGATGGGCATTTCGTCGCCGATGCGGACGTTTCCCGACGGGCTGATCGCGTTGCCGGAGGTGAGGGCCTTGATCACCTCGTCGGGGGACATCTTATAAGAGCGGAGCCGGTCCGGGTCGAGGCTCACGACCACGGTCCGCTGGCTCCCTCCGAACGGCGGCGGGGCCGAGACGCCGGGGAGGCTCGCGAACATCGGCCGGACCTTGAACAGGGCCTGATCCTGGATCTCGCCGATGCTCTTCGTCTCGCTGGAGAGCACCAGATAGCCGACGGGGACGCTGCCGGCATCGAAGCGGGTGATGAACGGGGAGACCGTGCCCGGCGGCATGAACGCACGCGACCTCGTGACGTAGCCGATGGTCTCGGCCATCGCCTGGGCCATGTTCGTGCCGGGGTGGAAGTAGAGCTTCATCAGGGCCATGCCCTGGATGTTCTTCGACTCGACGTGATGGATGCCGCCGATGTAGAGAAAATGATATTCGTAATAGTTGGTGATGAGCCCTTCCATCTGGGCGGGGTCCATGCCCCCATATGGCTGGCAGACGTAGACGACCGGGAGATTCAGGTTCGGGAAGATGTCGATCGGCATCCGCAGGAGGGCGAGGCCGCTGCCGAGGGCGACGGCGACGACGGCCACCATCACGGTCAGCGGGCGTCTCATCGCGAAGACGATGGGGTTCATGAGCACTTGTCCCTGGGGGGCTGTCCGCCGTCGCGAGCGCGGTCGGGGCCGCCGGCAGGCCCGGGGGGCGAAATCAATGATGCCTGCATGGGGCCTCGTCGAAACGCATGCCCGGGACGCCTCATGACATCTCTCCGTCAATCGGGGCCTTGCCCCCCTCGGGGCTACTCCTCCGATCAGCCTTGATGGACGGCCTCGGGGGCTTGTCGTCGATCACTTCCTTGACGAGTTCGCCGAGTTTCGCCTTGGCCGCCTCCAGGGCGGCGGCCCCTTCGGGGGTCGCTCGGTAATATCTCCGCGTCTTTCCGGCAACGATGGCCGATTGCGACGTGAGATAACCGGCCCCTTCGAGCTTCTGGAGCATCGGATAGAGTGTGCCGGGGCCGACCTCATAGCCGTGCCGAGCAAGTTCCTCCATCATCTCAACACCAAAGATGTCCTCCTTCGTCGCGTGGTAGAGGATATGCATCCTCACGAACCCTCCGAAGAACATCTTGGTCAGCAAATCGTTCATGCCTTGTCTCTCCGATATCGGCTTACGATATTAGAAAACTTGACGAACCTTGCGACAAGGCTTCGGAAGACGATTTTAACGGCAAGAGTTCCCGCGCGGCCGAGGTAATCTTGATTCCGAGATGGACTGCGGAATTGTCGACGACGATGTGTCCAGGATCTTCGCGCTCGTTACGGAGGGCGAACGCGATGGCGAATTCCCGACTTTCAATTTCGCTCATTTTCTCGGGCTACTTGCCGGTCCGCGCGTGGCGACTGATGTCCGGCTTGCACGGATTATCTCAAGTGCTACTCCGTTAGCTTTGTTTCGACGTGTTCGATCCATGGCCGGCAATAGGCACAATCATGCCGACTGATGGGGCCAGGAGTCATTGGAGGGCGCGGAGGATCGCCGGCAGGTCGCCGTAAGCGTACTTCAGCGCCCCATCGCCCTGCTCCTCGATCAAGAGCCAGATCGGTTCGACGCCGGCGCACTCGCCCTTCGCCCAGCGGGCCAGATCCTCAGCCAGGCGAAGCGGCCCGACATCGGCCCCGTGGTCCCCTCGCGCCAGGTCACCTGCCGGCGTGGGGTCCGCGCGGCGAGGGCCTTCAGACTCGTCGGCCGGGGCGAGTCCTCGGCCAGGCGGGACCGTGTTCGCGCGCGTCCCCCGGTCCCGGCCCGGCCGATCGGCCGGGCGATTCCCACACGGGCTCCGCGGCGAAGACCACCATGTCGTCGGCCACCCCGACGATATCGTGCAGGCCCCGCTCGGCCAGGCTATCGCAGAAGGGCCCAGAGATCCCGTAGCCGGCGTCGGCCACCAGCACCTGTTCGGGTAACCCATCGGCCCGCGCTCGGTCAAGCAACTCCAGGGCGATCCGCCCCTTGCTCAGCCGGCGCCGCTCCTCCAGCCGGGCATGGATTCCCTCGCCGCCCTTAGCTCGAAGCTCCTGCGATCCCGCCGGTCTGGATCGTCGATCGATTGAAGACGTTCCCCAAACGCATAGGGGGTCTAAAAACTCCGGGAGGTGCATATTCTCGGTACACGGGCCCGTTGGGGGGCCTCCCACTTCCAATGCGCCCGCATCGCGTCACGCCCGTCGCCAGGCCCCCTTCTTACCGGAGTGCTGGCCCGCACGATCGCCATGATGCCGGCCCGGATAGGTTCGGGGAGGCCTGGCAAGGCATCGAAGATGAGCTTTCGGGCCTGGGCTCGCCGTGGAAGAGGCCGAGGCCCTGTAGATCGGCGGCCCAAGGGACTGAAGGATTGCCCTCCGCGCCGTGAAATTCACACCGAATTCCCGCTCCGGTGCAATCGGACACTGGCCTCGACGTAAATCCTTTATTGCCAATACTTGCGTCTAACAGTACGCAACTCGAAACGCTGAAGGTCACGAGTTCGAGTCTTGGGTCGCCCACTCCTTCGCAGGGCTCGTAAACGACAGTCAATTCGTCGCAGGCTTTGTCTTTTAAGCCGCCGAACTCAAGCCGGGCCGACTCGATCCTTATCGTATGCCCGGCTTTATTATTCCGTCAACGGCATAGATACCGTTTAGAGACAATTCCCTAACGGATTGGCTCGAAAAGGTTTCCTCACAATTGTCGCCTTCGCTCAGACCGGATCGGCCAACGCCCACGCCGATCTCTGGCCTCGGCGATTAACTGATCGAATCGCACGTAGAGCGCGAAGCCGATCACCATGCAAGTTCCAAGGCCAAGCGCAACGGCGAACGGCATGCCTCCTCCTTTCGACGTCGTCCTCAAAGTGACCGATGAAGTCATGCCGAGAACCAATTCTTCAACATCGGTTCTTTCGAATGCAATCTCGCAGCGATCCGGCGATTGTTTTGGAACAAGTCTTTTCATCGCGTAAAGCCGCGCCGATCGAACCCACAATCAGGCCGGCATACAGCCCAATCCGATTCAGGCGCCATCATGACGCTCAAATGACATCTTCGCGGAGGCCGGGCCGCTTCGCAATCGGGCAGTCGAGTAATCGAATTCGCAATCGGGCAATTGAGTAATCGAAACCCGGGCACCTCGGACGCGAGGTTATGGCGGAGTAGGCCTGATACGGTCGTTGCGAATGAGCTCTCCCTGGAAGTTCTCCCGACGCCTTCCCCAGCGGTCAACCGTCAGGTTTCGGAAGCGGAGAGGGATCGCCCTGGTTTCGCTCGCTTCGAAATCCGGATTGTCTTGAGCCTGGATGTGCAAATGGGGCTCGGACGTATTCCCCGAATTGCCGCAACGGGCGATCGGGTCTCCCTGTTTCACCTCCTGCCCCTTTGAGACGAGGACGCTCCCCTCCTTCAGATGCGCCATGAGAATCCAGATGCCGTTTCCCGCATCGATGACAACGTGATTTCCGGCCAACTGTTCCAGATCGGACTCGCCGATCTTCTCGTCCGCTCGATCGTTGACGACGTGAGATATCCGA
>CALKTZ010000405.1 GCA_937997355.1 uncultured Planctomycetales bacterium
CGTAGGTGTCGACGATGATCTTGCGGCCGGTCACCCCCGAGTCGCCGTGCGGCCCGCCGATGACGAACTTGCCCGTCGGGTTGATGTGCAGGATCAGCTTGTCGTCGATCAGCTTGGGGGGGAGGACGGGGAGGATCACGTCACGCTTGATCGTCTCGACGAGCTCCGCGTGGGAGACGTCCGGGGCGTGCTGGGTGGAGACGACCACCGTGTCGACGCGGACCGGCTTGTTGCCGTCGTATTCCACGGTGACCTGGCTCTTGGAGTCGGGGCGGAGCCAGGGGATCGTGCCGTCCTGCCGAAGCTCGGTGATCCGGGTGATGATCCGGTGGGCCAGGGCGATGGGGAGCGGCATCAGCTCGGGGGTTTCGTTGCAGGCGAAGCCGAACATCATCCCCTGGTCGCCGGCGCCGATGTCCTTGCCCTGCTCGCTGTTCTCGTTGACACCCTGGGCGATGTCGGGCGACTGCTTGCCGAGGGCGACCATGACGGCGCAGGTGGTGCCGTCGAAGCCCATGTCGCTGGAGGTGTAGCCGATGTCGCGGACCACCTGGCGGACGATCGCCGGATAATCGATCATGGCGGTGGTCGTGATCTCGCCGGCCAGGCAGACCAATCCGGTCGTCAGCAGGCTCTCGCAGGCCACGCGGGCATAAGGATCCTGGGCCAGGATCGCGTCGAGAATGCCGTCGGAGATCTGATCGGCCATCTTGTCGGGGTGGCCCATCGAGACCGATTCGCTGGTGAACAAGTAACGGTCGTGTTGCGGCACGGGGAGTCCTCTCCTAAACAGCCATATCCGATCCGGACCAAGACGGGCGATCTTCGGATGTTTGAAAACCACTTGCGCGATTGCCATCAATCGAGCGGTCGAGTCAAGGAAGTGATTTTAGCAATTGGTGGGATTGAAGGGAAGCGGCCCCACAATCGCATGATGCCGCCGGGCATCAGCCCTGGAAGTCGAACTCCCCCGTGCCGAAGCCGCCGATCTCGGGGCCGTCCGGGTCGGACGGGGAATCCTCCGCGCCGGCGGCGTTGCGTCGGTCCCGTTCCCGGCTGTACCAACTCCACAGGAGCCGGTGGGTTGCGTAATCCAGGAGGGCCTGCGAGTTTTCGAATTGGGCCTCCGCCGGGGCCCCCTTGCCGAGCAAGGCCCGGGTCGATCGGGTGACGTAGGCATCCGAGGCCCGGTCGCAAAGGTCGGCCAGGAACACCGGGAAATTTTCCGACGACGTGCCGGCCAGGCGGCTCCCCAGGTAGGAATAATTCATCCGGTCTTCGAGGAACCGGAAGGTGACGCGAGGATCGCGCCGGACGACCAGGATCTCGCCGATCGGCTCCCGGGCGACGCGCTGGGGGCGTCCCGCGCCGTCGCCGAAGGGGGGCCTGCGAAATGTGAGCGCCCGGATGCCGGTCATGATGGCGGAGGGCCAGTGGGCCGGATGGGGGTCGCGGACTTCCTCCGCGACGCCGACGCGCCCCGCGCAAATCATCTCGACGCGGTTCCACGGGGTCCAGTGGGTGGGCTCGCCGCGAAGGCCGTCGATCCGGAGCCCCTCGGCGAGGCAGGCGGCCCGGTGGATGGTCCGGGGCGTCCCCAGGTTCGGGAACCGGTCGACCAGCCAGGCTTCCGCCGCGATCGCCAGCTCGTAGAGCCCGTCGAGCAGGCGGCGGGTGGTCGGCTCGTCGAGCGGATAGGGCCAGGTCCCCGGCGTCCGGGCCAGCCACTGGGCGGCGTCGGTCGGGTGGGCGCCGGTCGCCTTGCAGAAGAGCTCGCGCGCCTCCTGCTGCACCGGTTCGTCGATCTCGTCGAAGATCACCAGCCTGTACGATCGGTCCCCCGTTTTGGGCATGGTCAATCCCCGGATCTCATTCCAGTATGTCTACATCTCGCGGGCGGAAGGATCGCCTCAATGGTAACACGCCGCGCGGGCACCGGCCATGAGTCGGGAGTTTCGATTCGGCCTCACGGCCTGCCCCGGTAAAAGCACCACCACGCCGAAATTTCATGGACCGGCTCGTGGCTCACCCGAATAATTCCGCTTGGTTTCACCGGGAAATTTGCGGTAATCTATGGATTCGGGAGGATCTTAGATATGACGATTCATCTGCCTGAAGACTTGCGGCGTTCGATCAGCGCCGAAATCCTCAACGGCCATTTCGCCTCGATCGATGATCTAGTCGCGCAGGCCGTGCGTTCCTTCCTCCGACAGTCTTCCACCTTCCAAGACGATGCGGGACTGGGCTCCATCGGCGCGATGCGAGACGCCGCCGAGGAGCTGGACGAGGTCGTTGCCGACGCCTATCGCAAGCGGCGGGAAGAGACCTGGAGGGACATCGACGTTGAATAAGGCCCTCCTCGATACCGACATCTATTCCGAAATCCTCAAGGGTATCGATCCGACAGTCGTCCAACATGCGACCGCCTATCGTCGTCTCCAGGGCATCCTGACTCTCTCGGCCATCACCGTCATGGAGGTTATTCGCGGCTTTCAGAGATCGCAATCGACCCGTCGTTTGCAGGCATTCATCGACGCCATCGCCCTGGAGGAGATCATCACCTTTGATCGGCCCGCCGCCGAACTTGCAGGCCGCATCTCCGGCGAATTGGAACGAATTGGGCAGCCCATCGGTACATCCGATCCGATGATTGCCGCCATCGCCCTACACCACGGCCTTGATCTGGTGACGGGAAACACGGCCCACTTCCAGCGTATCCAATCGCTCGGATACCCGCTAACTCTGGTCAACTGGCGTATTTGAGAGCCCGCCGCCCTTCCCCGTAGCATCCCGGAGAAAGGGCAAGGGCTTTGACCCCGCCTGCATCCGATAATCAACCGCTGTGCCGGCCGAGTCGGGTATGGTAAGCTGATCTGTTTTGCGGGTCGGCCCGGTTAGTCCAATTGAGGTCGCGAATCGTTGCGAGACCGCCAATGGCCCGCACCCGCCTGGCGGAAAGGGCCGGCCGTTGCGTCAGATCGGAAACCTTCCCAAGAATTTCGACCCCCGGGTCTTCTCCGATTATCTGCTGAGCCTGGGGATCAAGTCGCGCATCGACGATCACCCCGGAGGCTGGGCGGTCTGGGTTTACAACGAAGACCAGTTGGCCCACGCGGGGGCCGAGCTGAAAGCCTACCTCGAAGCCCCGCAAGACCCTCGCTTCGCGGAGGCGAGCCGGATCGCCTCCGAGGCCCGTCGCCGCGAGCAACGCCTGGATCGGGAGTACCGCCGGAACTTCCGCGACGTCTCCGCGCAGTGGGGGGCGCCCCCCACGTTCCGGCAGCGTCCCGTGACGATGCTCCTGGTCGTCATCTCGGTCGTCGTGTTCATCCTCCAGATGTGGCCCGGGATCAGGGTCCAGGTCCTCGATAAGCTGATGTTCCTCTCGAAGCAAACCGCGATCATGCAGATTCAGCCGGATAGCTTCGCGGATATCCGCGCCGGCCAGGTCTGGCGGTTGATCACGCCGATCTTCCTCCACTTCAACCTGATCCATCTCGTCTTCAACATGAGCATGCTGATCAGTCTGGGGACGATCATCGAGCAGCGCCGCAACTGGCGGGTGATGGCGATGGTGGTCCTGATCACGGCGGTGGCGTCGAATGTCGGCCAGGTCGTCTACATGATGCAGTCGGAGCGTTGGTACCCGAGCTTCGGCGGGATGTCGGGGGTGGTGTACGGCCTGTTCGGCTATCTCTGGATGAAGGGGCGGAACGAGCCCGAGCAGGGAATGATCTTGCACCCGAACAATATCAGCATCATGCTCTTCTGGCTGGTGCTCTGCATGACCGGCGCCCTGGGGCCGATCGCGAATGCGGCGCACGTCGTCGGGCTGATCGCGGGGGTTGTGCTCGGGCTGGCCCGGCTCTGAAAGTCCCCGCGTCGACTTCGTCCTCTTCGCTAAAGTGGTGCGCCCATGAGACTCGGATTCGCGTCGGCGATCTTGCCGGAGTACACGCTCGACCAACTCCTCGGCTT
>CALKTZ010000406.1 GCA_937997355.1 uncultured Planctomycetales bacterium
GGAGGCGATGCGCATCAGGGCGTTGGTGATCCAGAGCGGATTGTTCGTCGCGCTCGACTCGTCGATCAGCCAGGCCGCGGTTCCGATGGCGATGAGGAGGGTGAGGGGGATCGCGAGCCTGGGGAGGCCGATGCCCCAGGCCGCCGAGGCCAGGTAGGCCGCGAACGCCAGGCCCCCGAGAAAACCGGTCATCCAGGTGAACTCCGAGCCGGTGGAGTTGGCGAGGGCGCCCATCACCAGCAGGCCGAGGATCACCAGGCAATGGGTTCGGAAGAAGGCCGGGGGAACCACCCTGGGCGATGTCGTGAGGAGGAGGACCGAAAGTCCCAGGGCGAGCCGAATTGCAAAATCGGTAAGCATCGGAACCTGCATGGGCCGACTCGGACCACGATCGAACACGCTACCACAATTTCGCACGACGAGGCGAGGAAAGCCAGAAGCTCGATCGCCCGAGCGTGGCGGCGTCGGGCGGGAGTGCCGGTATTTCCGATTCTTTCGCGATGGTCAGTTCTTCGATCCGAAGATCAGCGACATCACCTCGGTGCGAGTCGCCAATCGTTCTCGGAACGTCCCCCGCATGGCGCTGGTCACGAAGTTGCTGCCCGGCTTGTTCACCCCTCGGATGGTCATGCAGCAATGGCTCGCTTCCAGGACCGTGGCGACCCCCTTGGCGTCGAGCTCGTCCATCAGCAGGTCGGCGAGTTCTTCGGTCAGCCGCTCCTGCATCTGGGGCCGCCTGGCCAGCACATCGAGGACCCTCGGGATCTTCGAGAGCCCGACGACCGTCCCATTGGGGATGTAGGCTACATGAGCCTGGCCGATGACCGGGAGCAGGTGATGCTCGCAGAAGCTGACGAATCGGATGTCCTTGATCAGGAGGATTTCGTCATACTTCTGGGTGAACTTCTTTTGCAGGTGAACCTTGGGGTCCTGGTGTAGCCCCTGGAACACCTCCGCGTACATCCGGGCGACCCGATCGGGGGTTTCCACGAGCCCTTCGCGGTCGGGATCTTCGCCGACGGCCAGCAAGATTTCGCGGACGGCGCGACGGATGCGGTCCAGATCCATGGGAGACTTCGACGAGTTCGATCCGCTCGACGACGTCCACTCCATGCCTGCGACGACGGAGACCCCATTTTCCGAATCAAAGCAGGACACGCGTTCTCCCGGCGCACTGGCGGCAATGACGAAGGTGGATGACTGTAACCCCGGACGAAGCTTCAACTTCGGTAGAGATCAGGGTTAAATTGTAAGCGTGTCCACCGAGAAAATCAAGCGCGCCGAGCGGCCGACTCAATTCAAGCTGAACCGCGGCGGGAAGCCGCGCGCGGGGCGCCCGGAGTTTTCCTTCTCGCCGAGGGCCCGCAACAGCAAGCCGACCCGGCGATCGACGGAAGGCTCCGCCAGGAGGGTTTGTTTGAGCGAGATCGGGATTTCCAGGGCATTGGCGATGATATCGGTCAGAGCCCCCAGCGCGATGGCGTCGGATTCGAGGAGCTTGCACAGGTCCGGGTCGAGCTTTCGCTCATCGCGGAAACCCTGCCGGAATCGCTTGACGAGCAGGTCGCGGGATCGGGTTTCGGCGAACTCCGACGGTAAGTCCTCGACGATTTCCGCCGCTGCGATTCGATAGAGCTTCTCGCCGGGGATCTCGGCATGGATCCGGATTCGCTTGAGCCCGACCAGGAGGAGGTTGAATCGACCATCCGGGAGCCGCTTGTAACGCATGATCTTCCCGAGGCAGCCCACTTCCTCGATCGGGATCGGCTCCTTCCTCGTTTGTTCGAAGGCTTTATCTTTGATCTGGACCATCGTGATCAGATTATCGGTGGCCAGGGCATCTTCGGTCATCTGGCGATAACGAGGTTCGAAGATATGCAAAGGCAGGACGGCATGCGGAAACAGCACGAGCCCGGGAAGCGGGAAGAGGCGGCAGGTCTCCGTGAAGCCCGTCATTGATTCGTCGTTAAGCATCGGTCAATCCGACTGTCGGCAAGAATTCGGTGGATCGTTCGTACAGACAAACAATGAGCCATGTAAAGATGCTTGATAGCTACAAATCGATGGCGATTCATCACGAAAAACAAGGAGGTATGAAATATAAGGGCCGGTCGGCGATGCGGGTGGTTGCGAAGCGAGTTGTATTATAGGTGGAAGGGTTGTCGCGCCAAGACCGTGGGTGTTCCGCTTGAAGTTCCGCCTCGTTTTGAGCAAAGTGTGATGTCAAAACGCGACAGGGGGATCAATTGTCCATGGCCAGGACCAAGCAGCCGAAAGCCGATCCGAAGGAGCAATCGCGTCAGGTGGTCGCCTTGCTCAAGAAGCTTTATCCCGACGCGAATTGTGCCCTGCTCCATCGCGATCCCTACGAGCTGACCGTGGCGACCATCCTCTCCGCCCAATGTACGGATGCTCGCGTGAATCTCGTCACTCCGGCCCTCTTCCGGCGCTATCCCGACGCTCGCAGCCTCGCGAAAGCAGACGTCGGCGACCTCGAAGGGCTCATCCGTTCGACGGGCTTCTACCGGGCCAAGGCCAAGAACCTCCTTGGAATGGCGAAGCAGGTGGTGGAACGGCACGACGGAAACATCCCCACCGACCTCGACGAATTGACCGCGCTCCCCGGAGTCGGCCGGAAGACCGCCAACGTGGTCCTCGGCACGGCGTTCGGGATCGCCTCGGGGGTAGTCGTCGATACGCATGTCAAGCGGCTCGCCAACCGGCTCGGCATGACCAAATCCAGGACGCCCGAGCAAATCGAGCGCGACCTGAACCGGATCGTCCCGCGAAAGGAATGGGTCGACCTGAGCCACCGCCTCATCCAGCACGGCCGTCGCATCTGCGTCGCGATCCGCCCCAGATGCGATGAATGTCCCATGGCGTCGATCTG
>CALKTZ010000407.1 GCA_937997355.1 uncultured Planctomycetales bacterium
GTTTCGCGACGTCCCCCCGAGATTCCTGCAATTGGTTTCTCTCGGGCTGACTTTGGGTCAATCACCATCGGCCAATGTCTCGGGGCGGAAGACGTCCCGGCCACGCCTCGTTGCGGCTCGGGCGGTCGATTGGTATAAGCATGCTGTCCTGGGATTCGTGGCGTGCGGGTGTCTCGGCTCGACGTGAACAATCCCCCTCAAAGGAGCTCGATCCGCCTCATGGCATATTGGCTGTTCAAATCCGAACCGAGCTCGTTCTCCTTCGACGACTTGATGCAGGCTCCCGACCAGACGACGGGCTGGGATGGTGTGAGAAACTACCAGGCCCGAAATTTCCTCCGGGACGAGGTCAAGCAGGGAGATGGGATCCTCTTTTACCATTCGGGAGCCAATCCTCCGTGTATTGCGGGGATTGCGCGGGTTGTCCAGACGGCACACCCCGATCCGACCGCGTTCGATCCCAAGTCGAAATACTTTGACCCCAAGAGCAAGCGAGACGAGCCCATCTGGTTCCAGGTCTCGATCCAGGCGGTCGAGCCGCTCGACCCCTCGCTGGACCTGCCTAAATTACGCACGATCCCCGAGCTGGCGGAGATGGAATTGTTGCGCAAGGGAAGTCGACTTTCGGTTCAGCCCGTAACCCCGTCCGAATGGAAGACAATCCTGAAATTGGCCGGGATCAAATTCAAGTCCTAGGCGCGGCCACACGGGTTCGACTCATCCGTCGGACATCCTATTGCCATCCCCTGGCAGTCTCCAGACAAGAGGTCCATTCCAATGTCCCGAATCGAGCATTTCGCGATCTACGGCGAGGATTCCCGAGCCCTCAAAGATTTCTATGTCTCCGCCCTCGGCATGAAGGTCGTGTATGACTCCGGAAAGACGCCGCCGGCCTATTTCCTCGTCGACGATCACGGCATGGCGATTGAGGTCCTGGCGCGGCCCGAGGAAGAAAAAGGGGTCAATCAGCGCTGGGTCTGCCATCTGGCGTTCTGGTTCGAGGACATCGCCGCCAAGAAGGCCGAGCTCGAAGCCCTGGGGATCGTCTTCGAGGCCGAGACCGCCGTCGATAATGATGAGCTCAAGACCTATTTCTTCAAGGATCCGGCCGGGAACCGCGCCCAGATCGTCTGGAGGAAACGGGGCCTGACTGATTGATTCGCAGGCCGGTGTTCGTTCTATTCGTGCGCCCCATGTGGGCCGAGATCAACAATCAGGGATCGGCTTGAGCTTCATTCAGGCCGGCCCCTGTTCGCTTCTTGGATTCGAGGGACTTTAGGCGGTTGCCGCACTCGTCGCGGAAACGAGGTCGGGGATCGGAGTACGCCACTCGATCTTGTAGCGGTTCTCGGCCGCGAAGGCTTCGATGGCCTCCTTGGTTTGCGGGATCTCGACCCGCGAAAGCTCGCGGTAGGATCCGCTCCCCGAGCGCTTCCAATCCACGGTTTCGCCGAAGAACTTGCCGTTCAGGTAGTAGACGATCAGGATGGTCATGTGCCGATCACCTCGTCTCCCGGGGCGAAAGCGACTCGAATCTCGTTCAATGAGGTTCGAGCCGAGGTTGTTTCCATTATCATCACGTCCGCGAATCGCCCGATCCAGAGCTGTGGATCGATCCCACGCGGACCCGCGACGATTATACAAAATGCCCGGGCCGCGTCATCCCTTGATCACCCCGACTGGACGGAGACGCGCGACCTTCTTCGAGATTCCCGCACGGTCCACGACATCGACGACAAGGTCGACGTCCTTGTACGCGGCGGGCTGCTCTTCGGCGAGTCCCTTGTGACCTCGGGCCTTGGCGATGATGCCGATTGCGTCAAGCTCTTGATCGATTCGGCGATTTCCGGTGAGCTTGACCGCGGCGGTCCGGCTCATCTGGCGGCCGGCACCGTGGCACGTCGTGCCGAAGGTTCGCTCCATGCTCCCAGGTTGGCCGACGAGAACCCAGCTCGCGGTCCCCATGCTGCCGGGGATGATCACGGGCTGACCGACCGCGCAATAGGCATCGGGGATTTCGGGATGTCCCGCCGGGAAGGCCCGGGTCGCCCCCTTGCGATGAACGCACACATTCTTGTTCCGGCCGTTGCCGATATCATGCTGCTCCATCTTGGCGATGTTGTGCGCCACGTCGTAAACGAGATCCATACCCATCTTCTGCCAAGGTTTCTCGAAAATCTTCGAAAAAACCTCGCGAGCCTGATGGGTGAGAAGCTGTCGGTTGCACCAGGCAAAATTGGCCGCGGCCCGCATCGCGCCGAGATAAGCTCCTCCCTCGGTGCTATGCACCGGGGCGCAGGCAAGCTGCCAGTCGGGCAGGGAAAACCCATATTTCTTGGGAGCATTCTTGAACATGGCCAGATGATCGTCGCAGACCTGATACCCGAGCCCACGCGAGCCCGAATGGATCAAGACGGTGATCTGCCCTTCAAACAGGCCCATCACTTCCGCGGCGGCTTTGTCATGGATTCGGTCGACGACCTGAACCTCCAGGAAGTGGTTCCCGGAGCCGAGGGTTCCACACTGGTCGTAACCTCTGGTGATCGCGCGGTCGCTGACGCGAGATGGGTCGGCTCCGTCGAGACATCCCCCCGCTTCGGTGAATTCCAGATCACGCTCCGCGCCGTATCCGAGATTGATGACGTAGGCGGCCCCTTGCTCCAGCAGTCTGGTGAGCTTCGGCTTGTCGAACTTGTAGTTGCCGCTCTGGCCGACGCCCGTCGGGATATCCCGGAAGAGTTGCTCGACGAGGACCCGGATTCTCGATTTGATGTCGTCCCAGGCGAGATCGCTCCGCAGCAGGCGGACCCCGCAATTGATATCGTAGCCGACGCCCCCCGGCGAGATGACACCCCCTTCCTCGGGATCGGTCGCGGCCACGCCGCCGATGC
>CALKTZ010000408.1 GCA_937997355.1 uncultured Planctomycetales bacterium
GCTGCGCGGGATGTTCAGGAGCCGGGCGGCGACGCTCTTGTTCCCCCCCGCCTCGCGGAGGGATGAGGTCCATTTGTCGAAGTTGCGGATGGCCTGCATTGCCGGCCCCACCTTCATCCCGGGGCCGAGCAGTCGGGCCGCGGTTTTCTTGACGTCGAGCCTGGCCAGGTCGATCCGCACGAAGCCCGTCGTCTCTTCGTCGACGACCCTTGCGAGGGCCTGGGGAGGCTCCGCCCCCCGGACGGCCGGCTCGACCAGTATTAATAATCCCAGCAGCGGCAAAGCGGTTTTCAGCATCCGTCTGTCCTCGACGCGGGCCGTATTAAAGTCCAACGATATCCGCAATCACGACAAATGTAGCAGGGCCGGGCCGACGACAATAGGGGATGGCGGGAAATCGCCCCGACGGAAAATCGGCCATCGGGGGCCGGATCGACGCCCGAGCCGGAGCGAAAACGGGACTGGCTCGGAGCGGAGCGACGTGCCTGTCCCATTTTTCGCGAGACTGTGCGAACAGCAGAAATTCCGGAGACCTTCGGTCGGGCGTTTCGGCGGGGTCGGGAGACCCGCGCCGAACAGAGAATGCGGGTTTCGGCGGGGTCGGGGAGACCACCGCCGAACGAAGCAGGTCTCGGATTATTCGTCGTTCGACCGGATCACCTCTCCCCCCTTCGGTGTGATCAGCTTGCGGAGGGTATCGGGCTCGACGCGGGTGCTGATGAAGCGGACCGAGCCGTCGGCGAACCCGGCGTTGGAGCCGTTGCCGTTGTGTCGCTTGAGGATCGTCTCGGGCTTGAGGCCGGCTTCCACGTCCAGGTCATCCGGGGCGGTCCAGATCACGGCGTTGTCGACCCCGGCGTCGATGACGGCGATCGTGTTGCTGGTGCCGTCGGTGATGTCCTTGATCTTGAGGCCGGTGCCCCCCGGGAACATCGTCGACTTGCCGCGAGGGGTGACGTAGGTCGTCTTGCCGGCCGGGACGTTCGGGTCGGCGTCGGGGCATCGGTAGGCGGTCGGCATCCGGGGGATGAGGGCCTTGTTGTGGGGGCTATCCCAGGGCTCGTCGTGGTGGAATTCCCTATACAGTTCGTTCTGGGCGAGATAGGGGAGGATCAGCACACGCCAGCTCAGGAGGGGTTTGCCCGCCTTGTCGACCGAATAAGCCGGGGGGAAGGTCTTGGCGGGCTCGGAATCCAGGTAATTGTGCATCGCCAGCATGATCTGCTTGAGGTTATTCTTGCATTGGGCGCGGACGGCCGCCGCGCGGGCCGCATTCAGGGGCTGGTGGAGGAGCGCCGCGAACTGGTCGAGATCGACATCGGAGGTCAGGCGGTCGTTGTCGACGCGGAACTTGATCTGGGCGAGCGTCTTCGGCAGGTCGGCCGCGTGATTCTTGACGTCCGGGACCTGCCCGAGAGATTGCGCGAGCAGCTTCAGGGCCCGGGTCGCCAGCGTGTCGAGCGCCCGGGCCGATTCGGCGTCGCGCGCCTGCAAGGCGATGTTCAGGCCGGCCTTCGGCTCCAACGCGACGGTGAAAACCCCGGTCTTCAGGCCCCTCGTGACGGCGGTGATCGGCCCGCCGCCAAGCTCCTTCGGCAGGGTGGGGACCATCTCTTCGAGCACGCGGCGCTGGTCGGCGGTCGGGGCCAGGATGACCTGAAGCTCACCCCTTCTCTCGCCATTCAGGACCTCGGCGATCTCGGGGCGGAGGGGAGATTTCGGATCGTTGCCGCGAACCCGCTCCAGGGTTTCGGGGGTGCCGGCGAAGACCGCGTCGTGGACGACGGCGCAGGTCGGCCAGGCGAAGGGGGGCTTCTTGCCCTTGCCGCCGCAGAGGATCTCGCCGATCCGCCCTGGGTCGGCCCCGGCGACGACGGGGACCACGGCCGATGGCGGGCTGGGGATGTTGCTCAGGCCGAGGACCAGGTAGACCTCGGATGCGCCGGCCTTCCGGAGGTCGTCGGACCAGGCCTGGACCAGGCCCAGGTTGCTCTTCAGGTGGGGGTCGTTCAGGAGGGGACCGAGGAGCCGGGTCGCGGTCTTCGTGACGTCGAGCCTGGCGAGGTCGAGCCGGACGATGACCATCGCATCGTCATCGAAGAACGGGGCCAGGGATTGCGGCGCGGCCGCGTTAACGGCCCGCACCGATCCGCAGAGGGCCAGGAATCCGAGCAAGGGGAGCAGACGTCGCATGGAAAGGTTCCTGTGGAAATGGATGTGATGCCGAGGGGCGGATGATCACTCACGCTCACTTCGCCAGTTTCAGCTCGTAGTTGATCCTGTACTGCGAGATCTTGGGACCGCCGACGGGGTAGTCGGTCGTGAGGGTCGCGGTGGTGTCGTCGACCTTCGTGTAGCCGAACGCCTTGCCGGTGACCGGGTCGATCGGCAGGGGGGTGTCGGTCATCGCGTCGAGGCTCGCGGGGAGCGTCCCGCCGTGGTCGGCGGCATACATGCGGATCGCCTCGACGCACTGGAGGGCGTCGAACTGGCGGTCGAGCCGGGCCTGGGCGAGCAGGGCCGACTCCGTCGCGGGGACCAGCATGAGAAGCGTGGTCAGGAACGGGTTGGCGAATTTCTCCTCGGCCGTCGCGCCGGGCTTCCAGATCGGTTTCTCATGGCCCTTCATCTGCCAGTAGGGGAACGCGGTCCATTTGTTGTTGTCGTCGCGGAACCGGTTGTACACCCGGAGCGTGTGGAGCAGGACGGCCTGGAGCGTGGGCATGGCCTCGACGTCGGCCGCCGAAAGCCCTTCGGCGATCAGGGCTCGCTTGGCCTGCGGATAGACCCTGGCCACCATGGCGGCCACGCCGAGCCGCGACGACAATTCCTCCAGGCGGGGCGCGTTGGATCCGCTCGTGATCCTGGCCGGCGTGATCATCCGCATCTGGCCGGTGTAATCGATGAGCTTCGCGAGCATCTTGTCACCGAAGAGGCGGGCCTTCTCGACGCTCCAGGGGGACCCTTCGAGCTCGTTCAACTCGGGCAGCTCGCGTTCGATGATGTGCTGCTCGGCTTCAATGGCCCGCCCGAGGTCGACGAACGGCCGGGGCCGCGTCGCCATCGCCCAGTAGAGGTTGGGGGCCCCCGGCCGCTGGATGAACGCCTCGATCCCCTGATTCATCGTGAAGCTGATGGAGATCCCCACCAGCCCCTGGATCAGCGTGGGGCCTTCCGCCGCATGCCGCCCCATCGTCTGGCCGATCCGATACCAGCGGATCGCCTCGTCGAGCTTGCCGTCCAGCAATTCCAGCCGGGCCTTGACCGCGACCAGGCGGGCCAGCGATCGCATCTCCTGGATCTCGCCGAGGAGCAGGCTATAGCCCTCGGAGCGATTGTAGAGCTCCCAGTCGCAGGTCTGCCGGGAGGCCCCCAGCTCGATCTCGTTCAGCGTGTTCTTGTAGGCGTCGAGCCGCTTGCGGACCTCGTCGCGGGGGAATTTGTCCGGCGGGGCATTCACCCAGTCCGAGATCGTCTGATCGGTCGACTTGTTCTCTCCCTCGTGGGCCGTCTTGCGGCCATACGCTTCATTCGCCCGCGACTGGAGAACCATCTCGATGGCCCGGTGATAGAAGATCGCCGCATTCCCCGGCTCCAGCGAACCGGGGATGAGCCGATATTTCAGCGCCGGGACTGGTTCCTTGGCCGGGTGGATCGTCAGCACGGTGGGAGATCCTGCCTGCGGAGCCTCCTCGGCGCGGGCAACCGGCGCGGCCAAGAGGCCGGCCAGGGCCATGACGAGTGCCGAATATTTGAAAACAAGGACACGGCTCATAAGGTCCCTCCGGGGTCGAGGATCGATTGGATTTCGGAACGGAATGATTCGTCGTCGCGGTTCGGGCCGATATTCGCGGCCAGCGGCGGGGGCTCGGGGAGCCCCTCGACGCCGAAGCGGAGCGCCTGATTACGCAGGTGGTAAGAATCCTGGCGAGCCAGGGTTCCCGTTTCCTGGGTGAACGGCGAGTCGATGCCGAGGTCGACCTTGTCGCGATCCTCGGCCGGATTCTGCCTCAGGATCACCACCGGGGCGGTTGAAGCCGGAGAAGGCGCCGGGACCTCGACGATCCGCTCGACGACGCGCGGCTCGGGCATCGGCCGGAGGGCGAGGAGCGCCCCTTCCCCCAGCGCAAGGATCGCCAGGGCGGCGGTCGCCGACGGCCAGGCCCAACGGCTCCGCGCGGAAGCTTGCCCGGCGAGGTACATCACGCGGTCTCGGTTGACGCCGCTCCGGGCGGGGGCCAGCGATCCGAGCCCCGCCTCGATGGCCCTCAGCTCGGATTCGTGTTCCGGGTTGGGCGGCACGGAAAAGTTGCTGCGGGACATGACACCCCCAGGCGTTCTCGAAGAGTCTTGAGGCCGGATTGATACAAACGATGCGCGGTGCTCGACGAGCACCCGGCCAGCTCGGCGGCCTGCTCGAACGTGAGCGAGCCCCACAGATGGGCGACGATGATTTCTCGCTGCTCCAGGGGCAGATTGCCGAGGGCCTCGGCGGCCGAGTCGGGGTCGATCGCCCCCGGCTTTCCCCCCGGGCCGACCTCGGAATCGGCCTCGAACCAGGGAGAAGCTCCGGCCGCCGCCGAGATTTCATGCCTGCGGCGCCTCTGCGCCGACTGGGCGGCCTTGATCGCGCCGTTGCGGACGACCCGGAAGAGCCAACCGGCCGGGTTGTCGGGCCGGACGCGCGCGACGGCCAGCTTGCAGAACGCATCCTGGACGACGTCCTGGGCATCGAGGGCGCCGCACCATTGCCGGGCATAAAGCTCCAGCGCGGGGGCGTGCCGGTCGAGCAGCGTTCCGAGCCATTCCGGATCCATCGGCGGTTCTCTCGCGGGCCGATTCCTCGGGCCGGATCGCACCCGATCCGCTCCCTCTTACACATGATAGACCCCGGCCGATTCGTCCCATCCCAAAAAT
>CALKTZ010000409.1 GCA_937997355.1 uncultured Planctomycetales bacterium
CCCGGTCTGTACTCTTCAGATGATCGCTCGCATCCTGTGAGCCC
Organism: uncultured Planctomycetales bacterium; assembly: GCA_937997355.1. Taxonomy (GTDB): domain Bacteria; phylum Planctomycetota; class Planctomycetia; order Isosphaerales; family Isosphaeraceae; genus CALKTZ01. The sequence continues at coordinate 45 of CALKTZ010000409.1, forward strand.
TGGGCGGTTCTCGGTTCCGTGGCGACGGGGGTGAACTAGCATGATCGAACCCTCCGATCTCGATACGATGCCGTCGGACGAATACGAACTCGATGCGCCGACGACGAAGCCCGGCCCCCAGGCAACCCCCACTCCACTCCCTCGAATGTGGAAGGCGGATGATTCCGATCCCGAGATTCGGGCGAATCCGACGAAGAAAGCTCCTCCGGAGAGTTCCGGTTCCGGGATTCGCTCGCCTCGCGAGTCGAAGCCGACGAAACCGGGGCAAGCGTCGGCTCCGACGGTCGCAGCGGAGGACTCGGACAAGAAGAAGGTTCTCGTCGAGGAAACCCCGGAATGGGATACTTACGAGACGCGGCAGCGGGCTCGCCTGTTCCTCGGCGCCGCCATGGCTTCGATCCTGTTTTTCCTCGGGTTGATCGTCTATCGGATGCTGTTCCCGAGCCCCGAGGATCCGGACGACCTTGGTAACGGGGCATTAGCCAAGGCCACGGCTCCGACGGCGGCCCCCAACCTCGATCTCGAAGCTCGCACGATGATCGAGCGCGCCAAGGAACACGAGAAGGAAGGACGCCGGGGTGAATCGGTCGCCTTGCTCAACAAGGTGATCAAGGTTTATTCCAAGGTCCCCTCGGCGAAGGTGGCGCAAGACGCCCTGGCGCGCGCCAAGGCCGATCAGCCCTTGTTCCCGGAACGTCCACCAACTCCGATTCCACTCACCGAGCGGGCGGCCCCGCCCCCCGACGGCATCCCCGCCGCCGTGGTTCCGCCCGATCCCGCTAGGGGAATTCGGCCAACGCCTCCGCCCCCCGATTTCAATCAAACGAGGCCGCCGGATGCCGCGAGAGGTCTGGCGATGGCCACTCCCGCCACGACCAACCCGGCTCCTTCAACGGCACCGACGCCGGCCTCCCTCACCCCGAGCCCAGCCAAACCGGCCGAGGCGGTCCCCGCCAAATCGACGGTACGTACGTTGCCCAAAGGCTTCCAGGCCCGCACGGAAATGGGCCTCCATGAGTCGGGTTGGCCGAAGATGATCGAGAGCGAGTTCGATCACGAGCCGATGATTTTCATCCCCGAGGGAACGTTCATCATGGGGGCCAATGGCGGCGCTCTTCCCGAGGAGCCCGCGCACAAGGTGCAGTTGCGCCCCTACTATATCGACCAGCATGAGGTCACCATCTGGCAGTTCGACAAATTCCTGGACGCCAGCCGGCACCGGTACTTGCTCCCCAAGAACTGGATCCCCGGAGATGGCAGGACCCGGCCGGACAATAAGAACACCCCGGTCACCATGGTGACATACAAGGACGCCGATGCTTATGCGTCCTGGAGCAATCGTCAAATCCCCACCGAGGCTCAGTGGGAGATGGCGGCGAGGTCCGAGCAATCGCACCTCTATCCCTGGGGGCCGGATCCGATCACCTGGGACAAGCCCCGTGTGGTCCGCAAGATCGAACCCGTCATGTCCTACGCTCAGGATGTCACCCCGCTCGGGGTCTTCGATCTCGCCGGGAATGTCGCGGAATGGACGCAGGATTGGTTCGACGGCAAGTTCTTCCAGCAATTTGCCGACAGGACCGCGATCGACCCGACCGGCCCGGCCAAGGGATCGCGATCGCTTCAACGGGTGGTGAAAGGGGCCTCGAAGACCTGGCATGTGTCTTACCGCGAAGGGATTCCCCAGGAGAAGCGGCTCAGTTACGTGGGGTTCCGTTGCGTCCTCAATCTGGAAAGTGACACCGCGCCCACGCCCCCTGCGACTCCTGAACCTCCGCGCCCCTCGACTGGTCGGCCCAATTTGACCCCGATCCCTCCGCCGTTCTGAACAGTGGAGATGCCCGGACGACGATCGAAGAACGGATCGCGAATCGGCGGCCCTGGCGATCGAGGGGCGTCGTGCATCAGCGAACAAGCCCGGCGCCGTTGGCCGGGAAGGAGAGCCCGTGGAACTCGATCTCGGGATTCTGGCCGCCGCCGCTTCCGACGGTCCTTCGATGCCGGGGTCCGGTG
>CALKTZ010000410.1 GCA_937997355.1 uncultured Planctomycetales bacterium
TACTGAATGCGCACCTGCGTCGTGCCCGGGCTCAAAGCAATCGTTAAGGGTGTTCCGAAAATCGGATGATTCTTGCCCAGTTCGTACTTGGCGGCCCGAAAGTCATTGGCCTGTCCCGCCTGGCCGATTCCCTCTTCAACGCTTTCGATGACGAGCGCCCGAGTATCGAGGAGCAGCGGTGCATCCGCCGGCGTGCCTTTCTGTCGCTCGATGGACCAGGTCGCGATGCCGCTCAGAATCTTCCTTTCAAAATCGACCCCAAGCTCCAGGTCGAGGTATTTCACCTGAACCTGGTTCGGATTCGAGAAGGAATGATGATCAATTCGCGAATCGGAAGCTTCGGCAAGCACCAAGCGACCGCCAAAATTCGTCAAGAATCCCCCCTCCACGACCGTGAGGAAAATCGACCAAAAGACAAAGCATAAGGCAGAGCGTCGGTACATGGTGACCGCCGTTTCACGGAGCGGCTGACCGCTCGGGCAGAGGAGTCCGATTTTGGTATCTCGACCGTTCGACGGAATCCGAATTTAACGTCGGTCCACGCCACGCTCCAGAGTGCAGCACCCCGAGATTGTCCGAGTCGTGTTGGAATCTACCGGTTTTGGAAAAAAGCGCAAGCGCCTGCCCGGGAATTCCCGTAGTAGGTAGCGAGACAGCCACACGACATTCAACGAAGCACCCCCGCTTGGTTTGGTCTGTCATGCCAGCCCCCACACTGCCCGCGAACCCGATTTGTTTGGATCTGCCCCGCCGAAGTCCAAAGCCACAAAAAAGTTACACCCTCCTGAATCCGGTTTGATGTGTTGCGTTGACACCTTGATCATTCGCCGAATTGATTTGCGAAGCTCGCACAAAACATCAGGCGTCTTGAGTTGTTCGTCTCGGTTCGTTCGCTTGAGTTCGACTTTGTTTGGTCGGCTCAATTGAGATTTGTCGAGGTGGAAGTCGCGTCCCGTTAGATACGAACGAGAAAAATTTCGGATCATCTGGTCCGATGAGAGGAGGAATCGTGACGATGAACGGCAATCAGCCCTCGATGACGAGGCGGGGCTTTCTGACGGTCGGCGGCATGGGGCTCGGCGGTTTGACCCTGGCCGACATGTTCCGAATTCAGGCCCGCGCCGATCTCAAGAATTACGCGCCGATCACCGCTCAGGCGGATTCGATCATCCACATCTTCCTCCCGGGAGGGATCGCCCACCAGGAGACGTTCGATCCCAAGCCGTTCGCCCCGATCGAATATCGCGGGGACATGGGGTCGATCCCGACCAAGATCGAGGGGGAACGCTTCTCCCAGACCCTCCCGCAGACCGCCCAACTCGCGGACAAGCTGACGGTCATCCGCTCGATGACCCACGGCGAGGCGGCCCACGAGCGGGGCACGCACAATATGTTCACGGGCTATCGGCCGAGCCCGGCCCTGGTATTCCCGAGCATGGGGAGCGTCATCTCCCACGAGTACGGCCCCAAGAACAATCTCCCCCCCTACGTGTGCGTCCCCCGTCAGCCGAACGTCTATGCCGGGACTGGATACCTCAGTTCGTCGTTCTCCCCGTTCAGCCTCGGCAGCGACCCCGCCGATGCCGGGTTCCGCGTCCAGGACCTGAACCTGCCGGGGGGGATCAATGACTCGCGGTTCGCGACCCGGCGCTCGGTCCTCGAAGCGGTCAACGATCACTTCGCCCGGAAAGAAAAGAGCGACAACATCGCCGCGATGGACACCTTCTATCAGCGGGCGTATAGCCTGATCAGCTCCAAGAAGGCCCAGGAAGCCTTCAACATCGCGGCGGAACCCGCCAAGATTCGCGATGAGTATGGGCGGAACCCGGCCGGCCAGCGCATGCTGATGGCCCGTCGACTGGTTGCGGCGGGTGTCCGGATGGTCACGCTCGAATATGGCGGCTGGGACATGCACGTCGGGATCGTGGCCGGGATGAACAGCCAGATGCCCGCCTTCGACCAGGCGTTCGCCGCCCTGATTCGCGACCTCGATCGGACCGGCCTGCTCAAGCGGACGATCGTCATGGTCTCCAGCGAATTCGGCCGTACACCGAAGATCAATAAGGATGCGGGCCGCGATCACTGGCCGAAGGTCTTCAGCGTCGTCGTGGCCGGGGGCGGCTTCAAGGGGGGCTATATTCACGGAGCCTCGAACTCGACCGCGAGCGAGCCCGAACGGGATGCGGTCGGCCCCGAAGACCTGGCCACCACGATCTACCATCAGATGGGGATCGTGGCGGACAAGGAGCTGATGGCGCCCGGCAATCGGCCCATCGAAATCGTCGACGGCGGCAAGGTTGTCAAGGAACTTGTGGCCTGATCGGCGTGATTCATGGTCGGTCGTGGGCCTTCGCGCACGCGGGCGGATCACGACCGACCATCTTTCCGATCCCTTTGGCCTTGCCTTTGCTCCTTCCCGAATTCATCCCTTGTTTTGACCTGAGAAATCTCCTCGCCCCGCCTTCCATAAGCTCGGTATTCCCGCCATGAAATACCTATCCCCTCTCTTCGTCGTCCTCCTGGCCGCGGTGAACACCCAGGCCGCGACACCGAATCTCGCCGCGATCCGCCCCACCGGTGCTCAGCGGGGGAACGAGGTCGAGCTTGTCCTCTCCGGCGCTCGGCTCGGCGATGCGAAAGAGATTCTCTATTATCAGCCGGGCGTTCAAACGGTCTCGATCACCAAGGTTGATGACAACTCCGTCAAGGCCAAGCTCAAGATCGCGGCCGACGCGCCTCTCGGACTTCATGACATCCGAATCCGCACAGCGACCGGGGTCAGCGAGCTGAAGAGTTTCAGCGTGGGAAACCTCAAGGAAATCAACGAGGTCGAGCCCAACAACGATTTCAAGGCGCCTCAAGCGATCGCCATGAACGTGACCGTGAACGGCGTGGCCGACAATGAAGACGTCGATTACTTCGTGGTCGAAGCCAAGAAGGGGGAGCGGATCTCGGTCGAGGTCGAGGGGATTCGCCTGGGGATTGTCGAGTTCGATCCGTACGTCGCGATCCTCAACACCAAGCGGTTTGAACTCGCCTCGAACGACGACGCCGCCCTGATTTATCGCGACGGCTTCGCCTCGACCCTGGCCCCGGAAGACGGCAAGTACATCATCCAGGTTCGCGAGAGTGCGTACGCGGGGAACGGTAGCTGCCTTTATCGACTCCATGTCGGCAATTTCCCCCGCGCCTCGGCGATGGTCCCGTCAGGCGGAAAGCCCGGCGAAACGGTCTCCGTCCGCTGGATCGGCGATCCGGCCGGCGAGGCGACCACCAAGGTCACCCTCCCCGCGAAATTCGAATACGATTTCGGCCTGACCCGGAGCGACGACAAGGGATTCTCCCCTTATCCGAACATGTTTCGGCTGACGAACCTGGGTAATGTGGTCGAGCAGGAGCCGAATGACGCCCAGACCAATGCAACTCCCTTCACCGCGCCGATGGCCGTCAACGGGGTGATCGAGAAGCCCGGCGATGTCGACCAGTACGTCTTCAAGGCCGAGAAGGGGCAGACGTTCGACGTCCACTGCTATGCCCGTCGGCTTCGATCGCCGCTCGATCCGGTCATGTATCTCGGCAAGAAAGGCGCCGGCGCGGCTGTCGGCGCGGACGACGCCATCGGCCCCGATAGCTACTTCCGTTATCAGATTCCCGAAACCGGTGAATATGTCATCTGGGTGCAGGATCATCTGAACAAGGGGGGAGCCGATTACTTCTATCGGATCGAGGTGACACCGGCCGCCCCTGCCCTCTCGATCTCTCCCCCTCCCGAATACATCATGCTCGGCACCGGAGTGATGGCACTCGCGGTCCCCAAGGGGAATCGCCAGGC
>CALKTZ010000411.1 GCA_937997355.1 uncultured Planctomycetales bacterium
TGGCCGGAATACTCCCCCCTCTGTCGACCCAAGCCTCGACGAGCCCCAGATCCTGGAATTCGTGCTCGAACGGGGCGAGCTGCTCTTCCTGCCGATCGGCTGTTGGCACTTCGTGCAGGGGCTCGAAATTTCCGTCACCATCTCCTTCACGAACTTCGTCTTCGACAACGACTTTTCCTCCTTCTACAAGACGTACGGACCGGTCTGATCCCCCCGAATGCTGTGAATGATCGGGCCTTCAAGAGCGATCCTGAACGATTCGACCGGGAGTGATTCGCGATGATTCGTCGCTGGCGGCTCCTATGCTTCGCGGGGATCGGCCTCTTCGTTTTCGCCGCGCTGGAAAGCCTGGCGATTGTCAACGCCGATGGGCGCGAGGAGAAGGCCAGGACGCAGCGAAAAAGGAATCAAGGGCCGGATCGAGGCGCGTACACCCCGACCGATCGGTTCGAGGATCGTCGCATCGAGGGGTGGACCGTCCTCGTCAACAAGGAACTCCTCGGAAATCAGCCGGAGCTCGCCGAGCGGGCCTTGAAGCTCCTGCAACTCCAGCTCTATCAGGTCGTCCGGAAGGTGCCGGCGGGACCGCTGGAGAAGCTGCGGCGCGTGAAAATCTGGGTCGAGGAGGCCGAGCCGCGTACCCAGTGCATGGCCTATCATCCCAACAAGGACTGGCTCAGGGATCATGGCGTGAATCCCGACAAGGCGGGATGCATCGAGCTGGCGAACGTCCGCAAGTTCCTCGCCTGGAGCCTCGAACAGCCCTGGATGGTCTTGCACGAGCTGGCCCATGCCTACCATCACCAGTTCCTGCCCGACGGGTTCGAGAACGCCGAGGTGAAGGCGCGTTATCGAGAGGCCATGTCGAGCAAGACCTACGAGTCGGTGCTCCGGATCAACGGGAGGCGGGAGAAGGCTTACGCAGCCTCCGACCACAAGGAATTCTTCGCCGAGGCCAGCGAAGCGTTCTTCGGCACCAACGACTTCTATCCGTTCGTGAAGTCCGAGCTCCAGCAGCACGACCCGCGGACGTTCGCCCTCCTCGAACGCCTCTGGGATGTCCGCTGATCGATCGGCGGACGATTTGAATCCCGATATCGCCTTGGGCCTTTTTCGGGGCTCATTGCGGCTCGGGATCTTCTCCCCGGGCGATCGCGGCGGCCCTGGCCTTCTCGACGGTGCGTCGGCGGACCCAGCGGTCTATGACAATTGATTCAATAAAAAAATATATGGATATCAAAACGGCTGCTACACGAACTGCCGTGTCCTGACTGCCCCGCTCGGGAAATAGCCACTTGATTGCGAGCATTATCGGCAAAAAAAGGACGATACCAACCCACATCCTGAGTATTCCCGGGGGCCATTCCTCCTTCGAGAGACGCGGAGCGATCAACCCCCGCGCGGGCGTCGTGATACGACTCACAGTCCATAAGAGTGTCAGAGGGACGAATGGAATGACGATCATGCCCCAATGCCCCGATTGCCAGGCCAGCAGGGCGCCCGTCGCCAGGAAAAGCGGGATCATCCACAAGAACAGCCGATCCCAGCGGCGTCTGGTGACGACGACGTCGCCTTCCTCGGGGACACGTTCTTTCGTTTCGCCCGAGGTGATGCGGAAAGCGAAGAGCTCCCAGCCGACCTGTGAGGAACGGCCCAGCCGATCCCGGAAGTGTCGGACCAGCCGATCCCGCTGGTCGGTCGTGTACTCGTTGAAGTCGATCGTCATCCGGGTGCCGAACGATTTCAGCACCAGGCTCCCACCCTGCGGCCAGGTCCTCCATCGGACCTCAACCACATCGCCGAGCACGAGGTCCTTCGTCCCGATCACTCCGATCTTCGTAACGCGGTCCCCTTCGACAATCAGCCGAGATTTCCAGCACACGAGGAGATACCAGAAGCAAGCCACAGCACAGCAGGACCAGAAACACCCGATGACGAAAGCCCCAATCCAGGGATGAGGAACCTTGCGATCGGAGAAAACGAAGGCGCTGAAGACCCCCATCGCGATGAAGAAAAGCAGGCAGAGCAGAATCACGTTGCGGGCCAACTTCTTGATCCGGAATGTTTCGTGCATCGCTCGAAGCTCACGTGGTATCCCGCGAGGCGGATTCGCCGACCAGCTCCGCGTCGGCCGGACTCTCGGGCGGTTTCCGAGCCCTCGGGATCGTCGATGCCAGGATCAGGGCGATCGCCGCGATGCCGACCGCCGTCCAGTAAGGGGACTCGGGGGAGACTTTTTCGAAGAGGATTCCCGCGACCATGTAGCTGATGAGCCTGGCCAGGGTTTGCGCCGACGAGAGGACCCCGAAGACCGACCCCTGCTCGCTCGGCGGGGTGGTCCGGGAGAGGA
>CALKTZ010000412.1 GCA_937997355.1 uncultured Planctomycetales bacterium
GGTCGTCCGGCTCGGTTTCCGCATGAGCGAGGAATCGCAGGCGAGCACGCGCTGCGAATTGATCCTGGCGCGCCACCGCTCGGCGGAATCGGCCGAAACCGAGCTGACGCTCCGGACGGTCGAGGGGCTCCCCCTCTCGGCCCGGGTGCTCAACGCCTTCTTCGATTCCCCGAGCTGGCTCGGCGACAAGGCGCGCGTCGACGGCACCCTCTCGCTCCGCCAGCGCGACGGCAAGGACTGGGACGCGACCTTCCAGGGGAACCTCGTCGACATCGACCTCGAAACGATGATCGGCCGACGATTTCCGCACCATCGCATGGTGGGGCTGGCGAAGTTGGCGGTGAAGAACGCCCGATGGTCCGAGCTTCCTTCCCAGGGGCGCGGCTGGGCCGAGGCCGAGGGAGAATTGACGGCCGGCCAGGGCTCGATCGGCGTCGATCTCATGCAGGCGATGGCGAAGGAGCTGAAGTTCCGCATCTCGCCGCGCCACGCGAGGATCGATCCCAGGCACACGATCCTCGACTACCGCAAGCTGGGCCTGGCCTTCGCGATCCGCCCCGACGGCGAGATCAGCCTCAAGGGGGGGCTCGGGAACGAGTACTCTCCCGACACGGTCCTCGCCGGGCTCACCACCCCGATCATCTTCGCCCCCCAGGGATCGGCGAGCGTCGCCGGCCTGATCAAGACGCTGTTCCCCGTCGCCGTCGACAGCTCCAGCGTCTTGGTCCCCCTCACGTCGCAATCCCAGGTGCTCCTCCAACTGCCCGTCCCCCGCGGACTCGGCAACAAGCCCGCGCCGACCCTCGAAGGGAATTGATCGCTGATTTCCGTCGATCGGGAACTTTCTGCTCGACTCCCGCCTCGATCGCCCCGATCATGGTCCGATCTGTTCACGGATTCCCTCCGTAGATTCGATGGGACGATCAGCCGGCCGGGGTTTTCATGATGTTGCATCGTCGATTCATTGCCTCACTCGTTCTTGTCCTCATCATCGGTCCGAGCGTCCAGGCGGCGGAAGGGGTCCTGACGGGGATGCGCAAGGTCTGGTATCCGCTCACCCTGACGTTCCAGGGTCCGCCCGCGAAGGAAGCCGACGACAATCCCAACCCGTTCCTGGATTACCGTCTGACGGTGACCCTCACCGGCCCGAACGAGAGCAAGATCGCGATCCCCGGCTTCTTCGACGGCGACGGAAAGGGGAACGGCGAAGGGTCCGCGTGGCGCATCCGGTTCTTCGCCGATCAGCCCGGCCGATGGACCTATCGGGCGTCGTTCCGATCGGGGCCGAAGGTGGCCGTCGACCTCGATCCCGATGCCGGCAAGCCTGCCGCCTTCGACGGCGCCTCGGGAGCATTCGAGATCGCCCCGCGCGATCCGAACGCCCCCGGAGTCCTGCGTTGGGGCCGGCTCGGCTATGCGAACAAGCACTACCTCAAGTTCCAGGATGGCCCCTACTGGATCAAGGGAGGGACCGACGAGCCCGAGAACCTGCTCGCCTATGAAGGGTTCGACGATACGCCTCCGAGCCACAAATATGCGATCCATCGGGAGGACTGGAAGCCCGGCGACCCCGATTGGGGGGACGGCAAGGGACGCGCCATCATCGGCGCCTTGAATTATCTGGGATCGCGGAACGTCAACAGCATCTACTTCCTGACGATGAACGTCGGCGGCGACGGCAAGGACGTGTGGCCCTGGGTCGGCAAGCCCGACCGCAAGGGCTCCCCCAAGGACGACACGCTCCACTACGACATCAGCAAGCTCAACCAGTGGAACATCGTGTTCGAGCACGCCCAGCGTCAGGGGCTCGTCCTCCATTTCGTCTTCAACGAGGCCGAGGAGGAGAACAAGAAGGAGCTCGACAACGCCGAGCTGGGCGACGCCCGCAAGCTCTATTATCGCGAGATGATCGCGCGCTTCGGCCACAACCCGGCGCTCGAATGGAACATCTGCGAGGAATACAACATCGGCTACAACCTCGGCACCGAGCGGGTCCACCAGTTCGCCAAGTACATTCGTGAAATCGACCCTTACAAGCATCCCCTCACCGTCCACTCGGCGGGAGACCCGGTGAAGGCGCTCGGGTTCACCTTCGGCGATCCGAAATTCGACCTCACCTCGGTCCAGCTCAATCAGAAGCGAATCGACCAGGTGACCGAGCAAATCCGCAGCGAGACCGCGAAGGCCGGGCGTCCCCTCCCCGCCTCGATGGACGAATTCACGGTCGACAAGGGGCAGCGGGCCTCGCACATCCCGGTCGACGACGTCGACCTCCAGCGCAAGGAGAAACTCTGGCCGACCTACCTCTCGGGGGGGATGATCGAGTTCATCCTCGAAGGGCTGCTCAAGGTCGATGACTTCAAATCGGGCCAGAAAGACGGACTCTGGCGGGCAACCTGGTATGCCCGCAAGTTCCTCGAAGAATTGCCGTTCTGGGAGATGGAGCCCGACGATGGGCTCGTCCGGGGGGCGTCGACCTACGACGTCG
>CALKTZ010000413.1 GCA_937997355.1 uncultured Planctomycetales bacterium
ACCGTGACCGTCCTGGCATCCCGGAGGTCTCGCTGGGCGAAGAGGACGTCCACGTAATCGGCGCGGGCGTACTGGAACAGGCTCATGGCGATCCGCACCGATTCTTCGAGTGCCGCCAACTGCTTCTTCTTGATCTCGATGCTGTTTCGGTAATTCTCCACCTTCGACAGGCGGTTGACGACCTCGATGAACGCGTTCAGGACGACCCGCTGGTAGTTGTAGAGGGCCTGCAATTGCCGGGCGTCGGCGCTCATGTAGTCGGCCCGGATCGCCTTCTTGTTGATGAACGGCACGATCAGGTTGCCGATGGCATTGGCGACCAAGGCTTCCGGGCTGAGGAAGAGATATCTCGGGTCGAACGCATTGAAGCCGATGCCCGCGTTGATGAAACCTTGGGGATAGAAGCGTTTCCGGGCGACCAGCACGTCGAGCCCGGCCGCCCCGATCTCGCGCTCGGCCTGGCGGATGTCGGGCCGGTTCCGGAGGAGCTGCGCGGGCACGCCCATGCTCAGGTCGTGCAGCTGCAGGTCGATGAAGTCGCCGGCCACGCGATCGATATGCTGGGGGTTGCGGCCGAGGAGGAAGTTGATCCGGTTCTCGGCCTCGATCATCTCCTGCTGGACGATCAGCTTCTCGCTCTGGTTCCTGCGGACCTCGGCCAGGAACCTCTGGACGGGCAGCTCGGTGCCGCGGGCCCCCTCCTTGATGGATTTGGCGGCCGAGAGGCTCTGCTCCTGGAGCGCGATGGTCTGGTCCAGGATCTCGATCCGCTTGTCGAGCGCCATGAGCTGGTAATAGTTCTCGGCGATCTGGGCCACGATCTGGGTCACGAAGAAGTTCCGCCCCTCGGCGGCGGCGTAGTAGCGCATCGCCGCGGCGTCCTTGGCGTTGTGCAACTGCCGCCAGATGTCCGGGGTCCAGAACAGGGTGGGCCCGTAGAAGAAATTCGGGAGCGGATTGGGGAGCAACCTCCCGGGGGCAAATTCGTCGGAGCGGATGGCGGCCCCGTCGAGCGTGTATTGGCTATATTTGTCGATGCTGCTACCCGTGCCGAGGAAGACGAACGGGAGATACGCCCCCTGCCTGGACATGATCTCGTTGCTGGCGATCTGCACGTTCTCGGACATGACCCTCAGCTCCTGGTTCCCGCCCAGGGCCTGATACACCATGTCCGTGAGCGCCGGATCGTTGTAGAACTCCTCGACCCTGAGCAGCGCCGAGTTGTCGGGGCTGTCCGCGTGATCGAAGATCTCCGGCAGGTCAGATTTCGGATCCGCCTTGCGCAGGTCGAAGCTCTCCGGGAGCCCGGGCCCCGGCTTCGGGGGGCGGAGCGGGGGGATCCCACAGGACGGCAGGACCAGCAGGAAGCCGCACGCGATTGCCATCGCAATCGTCAGCTTCTTGTGCCTCATGACCGACATGCTCACTGACTGGTTCATCCGCCTTGTCCTTGCTAAGTTCCGCCGCGACGGCCCTTCTGCCGTCCTCCGGCGGAATCTGGAACGGCCGCGGATTCCCGGACGCCCCGATCCTCTCGGATGAAGAACGCCCCCGTGCAGCCGTTTACCGATCGTCTCCCACGCGGACATCCCTCGATCGAGAGGGCCGCCGGGTGGATACAAGTGCCTACAAAGAAGAGCGGGCGGTTTCGGGATCAATGTCCAAGCCGGGGCGAGAACCGCCCGGCGGACGATGTGGGAAATGCTTGCCGTGCCCTGTCTAGCCGATTCTCGCCGGCCCGTCAACCCCGAATGCGATCGGCGACGGAATCCCGGAGAGACCACCCAATCAAGACTTGATCAAAATTAATGAAGATTCAATCATTTTACAATAACAACATTCGAAAATTCTACGCCCGGGCCGGCGGGCATGCCCGCCCGGGCGCGCCGGGGCAGAGCCCTGCGCACGCGTGATCGCGCCGCCACGCCGGTCACGTCGGGTGATGGACCGGATGCTCGGCGACCTCGCTCAGCGGCTCGTTCGACTCGTCCTGGAGGAGCTTCCGCTTGTCGGCGAGCTTCGCGAAGATGTAGTAGAGGCCGGGGATGAAGAAGACCCCGACCAGGGTGCCGACGAGCATGCCCCCGACCGAGGCGGTGCCGATGGTCCGGTTGCCGATCGCCCCGGGGCCGGTCGCCACGACCAATGGGAGGAGCCCCGCGATGAAGGCGAAGGAGGTCATCAGGATCGGCCGGAATCGCAGCTTCCCCCCCTCGATGCCCGCCTCCACGATGCTCAGCCCCTCGCCTCGCCGCTGCACCGCGAACTCGACGATCAGGATCGCGTTCTT
>CALKTZ010000414.1 GCA_937997355.1 uncultured Planctomycetales bacterium
GAGCGCAACAACACCTCCTGTCCCCCGACGATCAACGCGAAAAGAATCAACCCGAACACCAAACGCCGAAGCCGACGGCCACGCGACCGCGGCCTTGAAGCTTCGAACGAATTCGGAATTTGCCCCGGCATTGCAAAGACAGCCCGCGTGGTCGAAGGATCTCAATCCCCGATTTCGGAGAGGAAGCAGCACACGATATTCAGCGATGATGGAGACCGCGTCGGCATCGGAAAATGACTCAGGAGGTCGGCGGACTCTTCGCAAGGGAATGGATCGTGTTGGAAATCGCTCATTTCGAGCAAGGTACGCGGATCAATCCCGCGGCCCTTTCTCCGGCTTGCAAACGCACATCCCGGGGCGTACATTCAGCAATCTTGACTCAGCGTTATTGCGAAAGTGAGTCACATCCGAGTTGGATCTCGGTAGGACTCAACGGCTTATCGAGCCGAGACTCGACGAGCCTTCCGTCACGTGCGAACGCTCACCTTCCTGGGCTCGAAATCCGATGAAATTCATCACTCGTATCTTCCTGACGGGCTGGATTTGCGCGGGATTCGCGGCGTCGTCTCATGCCGGGTTGGCGACCTTCGACGACCTGGCGACTCCCCCGGCGGCCGATAGTTCCACGGGCCTCGAATTCGCTAATGGGGGGAACCTCGACTATCAAGGGGTGACCTGGGATTCGCGAGTGACCGTCGTGGGAGGCGATTACAAGGTCGATCCTCCGAGCGGCCCGGCCTATGGCATCCCCCATTCGGGCGACTACTTCATCACGAACTCGGGCGAACAGGCCAATAACGACGGCATTCTGCTGACGACCACGCAAGTCTTGCTCAGCGCCTGGTTCGGCCAGAACGAATATTATGGGTTCGGGACGGGCGCCACGCACATCACGATCTATGCCCTGAACGGTTCGACCGAGCTGGCGCACGTCGATTTCGATCTCCCCGCCCCCTCCGTGCCGGGGCAGCCCGGCGTGATGGGCAAGGTAGACACCGCCATCTTCGCCTCGCTTTCCGGCATCACCGGCTATCGGATCGACCGAGTGCCGACCCAGGCCGACTTCACCGGCAACTGGACCGCCGACGACTTCCTGTTCGTTTCCCCGGTCCCGGAGCCTTCCTCCGTCGCGCTCCTGGGATTCGGCCTGGCCGCCCTCGCCGGGTCTCGCGCCTGGAACTCGGCCCGCCGACAACCCTAAACCGGCCGATGAATCGCGAGCGATTCCGTGCCTGACCGTCACTCCGTCCGGAGCCGTCGTTCATGCGTTCCGCAGATTCCGACTCGATTTCGACGGCGAACGGCTCGCCTGAACGACCGCCGGGCCATTCGAGCGATTTGCCCGCCGAACCTCAAGTTGCTTCGCTTCGGCTATGGGCCTTGATGCTCGGCTTCGGCACGCTCGCCGGCCTCGTCGCCTGGCTCGGCGGGGAACTGTGCCTCACGGCCTTCAAGCCCCCCAGGCATGCGTTCAACTCGAAGGGGATCGTCCTCCAGGTCACCGACCGTCGGGAAGAAGCGGTCGCGGACGCCAAGAATGCGGCCCTGGCCTTCGCGCTCCTCGGAGGCGCCGTCGGTGCATCGCTGGGCGCGGCCGGTGGGATCGCTCGCGGATCGAACCGGGCGGCGGCCTCGGCGGCCTTGTTCGGACTCGCAATCGGTGTTGCCGGCGGCCTCTGCGCCTCCTTGATCCTGCTGCCGATGTACAACGTCTTCAAGGCAACCGATCCGGATAAGGCATCGACCGACATGCTCTATCCCTTGCTCCTCCACGCGGGGATCTGGGCAACCGCCGGCATCGCGGGGGGGCTTGCATTCGCGCGCGGTTTCGGAGTCAAGGGAATCTCGACGACGGCGCTCATGGGGGGGATGATCGGGGTCGCGATCGCCACGGTGGCCTATGAGATGACCGGCGTCGCCTTCTTCCCCGAGGCTCAGACCACGCAGTTCATCTCGACAACCTGGCAAACGCGCCTGTTCGCCAGGATCTCCGTCGCCATCCTCGCCGCGCTGGGGATCGCGATCGCGATCGCCGACCCTCGATCTCGGCCGGGGGCGGCGAAGGCTGCGGCGTCTCGATGAGCCCCATCGAGGATCAGGGGGCCGGTGGGGCGGATTCACCAGGCCCGGAACCCCTGGACGGACCGGCGGGGGCCTTCGGCTCGGTGATCTCGACCGTTGTGTTGATCTTGAGACCATTCCGAACGCTGACCGCTCCCGAGGGCCAGCGCACGGTCAAGCGGTCGATCGAATCAACGGCCCCAACGCCGATCAGCAACCGGGGGTCGTTCGTCGACTGCATGCTGCCCCCCCCTTTGCGCTGACGGACGATCGTCCGGCCGCCGGCTTCGACTTCCACCCGCGCGCCGATGGCGTCTCGGTTGCTCCTGGTCCCGACAAGTTTCAGCCGAATCCAGCGGTTTTTCCCCGGCGTGTCGTTGCGGAGGATCGCGGGGAATTCGTCCATGTGGTTGACGACGATATCGATGTCGCCGTCGTCGTCGATGTCGCCGAAGGCCGCGCCGCGGGCGACGTGTCGCGTGTTGAAGTAGGGGCCGACATCGCGCGTCGATAGCTGAAACCTGCGGCGGCTCCTCGCCTCCGTCGAGTCGGCCGGGATATTCCGGAACAAGAGGGGGGGCTCGTCATAGGTCATCGTGGGGGCGAGGTCACCCCGATTCCGATCGATGTGGCCGTTGGCGACGAAGAGATCGGGCCAGCCGTCGTTGTCGAAGTCGGCCAGCGCGCAACCCCAGCCCACCCAGGGCTTGCTGTCGGCGGCGAGGCCCACTTCCGTCGATTGTTCCAGAAAGGTCGCCGAGGGCGATGGTCCGGAGGGGGTTTTCCCCGGGGTCGAGAGGTTCAGGTAGTAGCCGATGTGCTCGTTCTGGAAGTTGGAGTTCATCAGCTCGGGGGCGCCATCGCCATCGCAATCTTCCGCGTCGATCCCCATGCTCGACAGCGCGACCCCTTTCTCGTCGAACGCCGCGCCCGAGGTTTCGGTCGCGTCCTCGAATGTCCCATCCCCCCGGTTGAGGAAGAGGAAGTTGGGGTTCATGTCGTTGGCGACGTGAAGATCGATCAGGCCGTCGCCATTGAGGTCGGCCGCGACCACGCCGAAGCCGCGCCCGTCCGCGCGGCCGACCCCGGCCGCGTCGGTGACGTCGGTGAAGGTCGCGTCGCCGTTATTGCGATAGAGGGTGTGCTTCGCGGTGCGGATCGACCAGGGGGAGCAGAACATGGGGACTCGCTCGCTGCCGCAGCGTTGGGCGTCGCGCGGAAAGGCCCAGTCCCCATAGTTGGCGATGAAGATGTCGAGGTCTCCGTCGCGATCGTAATCGAGCAGGGCCCCCCCCGACGACCAGTTGGGGGAGTCGATCCCCGCGGACCGGCTGATATCCCGGAAGCTGCCATTCCCGAGATTGAGGAAGAGGGCGTTCGCGCCATAGTTGCAGAGGAAGACGTCGGGGTCTCCGTCGTCGTCCAGATCGCCGACGATGATCCCGTGGCAGAAGCCGGAGAAGCCGAGGCCCGAGGATTCGGTCTCGTCGCGGAACTTGCCATCTCCCAGATTCTTGTAGAACCGGTTCGATCCGGTCTTGATCGGCCCGAACGGCAAGATGGTGCAGGTGGCGAAGTAGAGGTCGAGCCGGCCGTCGCCGTCGTAGTCGAAGATCGCGGCGCCCGACCCGAAGGCGGTGGGATAGAGCTTCTGGTTGTCGTTGCCGGAGAAATGCCGGAAGGCGACCCCGCTCGATTCGCGGATATCCGCGAATCGAAACGGGCTGGGATCATTCGAAATGCTGGACGTGGTGTCGGCGAGCGCCATGTACGAGGCCCTCGCCGACAGGCCGTAGGCTCTCCGTTCCCTGTGGTCGGTCGATGGCTGGCTCGACCTGGACGCCTCGCTCGCCCGCCTCGTGCCGGGGCCATCCTCCGGGTTTCGAGTACAACCTGTTGCGATCAGAATTCCAAGCGTGGAGATCCATGCGATGAAATAACGATTCGAACGAAACGGCCCATGGCGAGGCCGCGAGAACACCCCCATCTCAGTGTCTCGGATTCAGGGAACCGGAAGCCGCCCCCTGCTGTTGTTGGAATTTCTTGATCATGCCGGGTTTCACGACAATCTTCCCGTCCTTGCTGAGAACCTGACGATATTCTTCCTTGTACTTGAGCCGGTGGTCGGTGATCGCCGTCGGACTGCTGGCGACTGCGGGTGGAGGGCTCGAGCCGCATCCCGAGACCGTGCAGGCCAGGACCGCGAGACTTGCCATCGCGAGAAATCGAGGATTCAACGTCGCCTCCGGTGGATGAAATGCCACTCAAACGTCAATCGGGATTGGAAACAACGTTCCGATCTTTGGGGTTGGACAAACCGCCCCCGCCGGGGATTGGAGATCATCCCGACGAGGGCGAGAAGCGAGC
>CALKTZ010000415.1 GCA_937997355.1 uncultured Planctomycetales bacterium
ATGTGCTCATAGGCGGTGTAGAGCCCCGCCTCGAAGTGCTGGCAGGAGGCGAAGGCGAAGCGGAGCGAGTCGGGCCTGGCTTCCCTGGCGGGGAGGGTGCGGGTGCGGCCGACCTTGCTCTCGGCGTCCCCGGCCCGGAACCGATACCAGTACCAGCGGTCGGGCTTGAGCCCCTCGGCCTCGACGTGTACCGAGTGGCCGAGCTGCGGGTTCGCCACGGCGGTCCCGCGTTGTACGACGTTCTTCATCCCCTCGTCTTCGGCGATCTCGTACTGGACCTCGAAGATCTCGGCCGGCATCCCACCGTCCGGCTCCAGCGGCTTCGGCGCCAATCGGGTCCAGAGGACCACGCCGGAGCTGCTCGGATCGCCCGACGCCACGCCGAGCGCGAACGGGTCGGACGGGAACGACGCCCGGCGCAGCCGCGCCCCTTCGGTGCGTTCGGCCAGCAAGGGGAGGGACGCCAGCGCGGCCCCGTAGGCGAGGAAGGTTCGTCGGCTGTATCCCCCGTCGCGGCGGACAACATCGAGGATCGAGGAGAGATCGGACATCGGCGGCCCCTGGACCTGGAAGTTCATCGGTTGATTGACGATTCCCGAGAATCGCCAGCGTACCGAGTCATTTCCGAGAGTTCCATGAAGCCGCGATGAAATTTGACGCAGGGATCGGGACGACGACGCGACCGGCCGTATTCCCTAGCTCACGCTTTCGGGCTTGAAGTGAGGATTCTCGACGATCGCGAAGACGTTGCCGTAGGGGTCGAGCACCGAGCCGACCTTGATCCCCTCTCCCACGTCGCGCACCGGCTCGTGGACCTTCGCGCCGAGCCCGAACAGGCGATCCAGCTCGGCCTCGGCGTCGTCCACCCCCCAGTAGGCCACGCCCCCCGAGGCGCCGGGGGTCCCGTCGGGGATGAGCCCAAGCTCGAAGCCTCCCACTGAGAAGCCGACGTAGTAGGGTTCGTCGTAATAGGGGGATGCCCCCACGACCCGGCTGTACCACTCCTTGGCCTCGGCGAGATTGCCGACCGGATAAATCGCCGTTCGCAGTCCCAGGATCATGTGCGCCTCACGGGTCAAGTTGATGCGTTCGATTCCGTCGCGTCGGTCCATCTCGACATCGGGGGACAGCAAATCCGGAGCCGATGCGATCGGCCGCTCACGTGGAGCGGTCGGCGACGATCGTCGTGATGAACTGCGCGAGATTGGCCCCCATCACGGCGAGCCCCGAGATCTTGATGGTGAGCTGCCCCGAAGCATACTCGGCCGTCAGCCCCATCTGGTAGCCGCTGCCGTAGCGGGCATCATAATACGTGTAGAACCCGTTGTAGATGCCGAGATTGGGGCGGGACGGCACCAGGTAGCCGGGGGCGAAGATCTGGTTCGCGGCCATCGCAAGGTCCTTCTGGGAATCGGTCAGCAGGGCCTCGAAGCCCTTGTTCGTGAGCTGGACCGTCAGGTACTCGACCATGAGCTCCTTGGTCAGCGAGCCTTCGAGCGAGATCCCCGCCGAATAGATGTAAAGATCCCCCGGCTTCCCCTGCGTGCTCGCCTGCGTCGGCGTGATGGTGAGGTTGATCGGGTTCGATTCGACCTGCTTGGCATTTTGCGCGACGATCGGGCTGCGGATCAGCACCGTCGAGGAACTCTCGATACTCCCGGTCTCGGTCACCGTGTAATAGATGGGGTCGAGCAGGTTCATCGTCGTCTTCGCCGTGCCGACATAAGTGCCGTGCAGATACGCGGCGGGGTCGGTCACGACCGGCGGCTTATTGGGAGTCGATCCCCCCGAGGGATTGCCGTTGCCGTCGTCCGTGGTCGTCCCCTTGCCCGTATTGTTCGTGTTCGCGGTGCCGGCGACGCCGCCGGCGGCGGTCGAGAGCTGGTACTTGGTCTTGCCGCGCCCGGCACCCGAAACCCCCAGGAAATAGGTGCCCGGGGCCAGCGTGGCGCTCACGACGTCGCGGGCCTTGCCGGGGGCCGACGAGCTGGCCAGGAGGTTCCCGGATGCGTCGTAGAGCTTCAGGTTGGCGTTCCCCTTCAGGGTACTCGTCGCGGCGGTGAAGACCTGGGTCGAGCCCACCTGGACGCGATAGTAGATCGATTTCTTCGCCCCCTGCACCGCGCCGCCGGCGCGGAGCGTTTCCGGGGAGATTCCCTGCGTCCCCAGATCGCGGGCCTTCTTGAGCTGCTCGGCGATCCCCTTCGCCTTGGCCGCCTTCTTGGCGTGGGGCTGGACGACCGCCACCGCGCTCAAGACGAGCCGCTCCTCCAGCCGCATGGCCCCCCCCTCGCCCCCCCCGCCGAGGGATGGACGCAAGGCCCGAGTCCGCCGCCGAAGCCCCCGTCGTCCGCCGTTCCACAACTCATTCACTAGGTCGATGTGCCCCCTCAGGCGCATGATCCCCCTCCTCCGCATCGATGCCGAACCACCCGGATTGTCAACTTTGCTGTATACTCTTCGAATCATTTTCCAACAAAAGCATAACCAGCCGGTGGGAGGGTGCAAGAGTCAAAACTATTACTTGTGAAAGCTAGATATCATGCTCATTAGATGCAGCAATTTGCTGATCCGATGAGGCGAATCCGGGCGTCGGGATCGGCATCCCGCCCGCGGCCTGGAACGAGCACGAGCCCGGTGGCGGTGGGCTACGGCCCTCCGCCACCGGGCTCGAATGAGGAAAATCAGGCGCAGCGACCTGCTCAGGACTTCTCGGCCCGCTTCTTCGCCGCCTGCTCCGCCTTGAACCTGGAGAAGTCGAACTCGGGGGACTGGCGGACCTCCGCCTTGAGCGGCAGGGTGTCGTCGACCTTGCGCTGCCAATCCTTCAGCAAGGCGGTGAGCCGCTCGATCTCTCCGTGGTAGGAGGGATCGCCGGCCAGGTCGCGCGTCTCGGCGGGGTCGGCCTTCAAATCGAAAAGTTGTGATTTGTGCAGATTCGGATAGACGATTAGCTTCCAGCGGTCATCGCGCACGGCGCGCTGGACCTTGGCGTATGTCGTGTAGATCGAGTCGCGGGTGCTCGATTTTCGACCGTCGAGGACCGGGGCCAGGCTCAGCCCCTCGTTCCCCTCGGGGGCCGGCACGCCTGCGAGGTCGCCGAGGGTGGGGAAGATGTCGAACAGGTAGCAGAGCGCATCGGAACGCTTGTCCTTCGGGATGCCTGGGCCGGCCATGATCAGCGGCGAGTGCATCGAGTGGTCGTAGAGGCTCTGCTTGCCGAACAGGCCGTGGCTGCCGATCGCCAGGCCGTGATCGCTGGCGAACACGATCAGGGTGTCGTCGTACTGGCCGCTCTCGCGGAGGGCGTCGAGGATTCGGCCGACCTGCGTGTCGACGAACTCGATGGCGGCGTAGTAATCGGCGAGATGCTTGCGAACGACCTCGGGGGTGCGCGGCCAGGGGGCGAGTTGTTCATCGCGAACGGTCAGGTCGCCGTTGTTGAACGGGTGTTGCGGCAGATAGTTCGCCGGCAGGGGGATCGACTCCGGCTTGTACCGCTCGTGATAGGCCGGCGGGGCCACTCGCGGGTCGTGCGGCAGGGTGAGCGGGACGTAGCAGAGGAACGGTCCCTTCGCGGCCTGCCCGCCGATGAACTCGATCGCGGCGTCGGCGAACCGCTGCACCGAGTGCTCGCCGTTCGCATGCTTTTCCCCGAAGGTATGCTCGGGAGAAATGTCCTGAACCTGGAGCTTGTAGGGGTGCCCCATCCCCCCCAGGAAGATGGATTTCCCCCGCTGGAACACCCGCAAGGCCGACGCGGCTTGATTGTGCCACTTCCCGGTGAAGAACGTGGTGTAGCCCTGCTTCGCGAAGGACTCCGGCCAGGTGGGTGTCCCCTCCAGGTTGTGCGGCACATGGTAGAGCGAACGCCCCGAGAGCAGCATGGCCCGCGAAGGGACGCAGACCGCCCCCTGCGTCGAGCCCATGCAGTAGGCCCGGGTGAACGATGTTCCCTGATGGACCAGCCGATCCAGATTGGGCGTGCGGATGTTCGGGTTGCCGAGCGCGGCGATGGTGTCGGCCCGCTGATCGTCGGAGAAGATCAGCAGCACGTTCCGCTTCGCGGCCTGTTCCATCTCCTTGCCGGGCTCGGCGGCCCGGGCCGGGGTGCCATGGGTCGGCATGGCGGCGGCAAATGCCAGCATTGCAAATACGAAATGACGCGAGGACGCCGATCTGGATGCACCAGCGGAAACAAGGCTCATGAATCCGTCCATTCTTCTTCAAGATCGTGAGAGATCGCGGGGTGATCAATCCGGCCATTGTGGTGCGAACCGAATCCGACATCAAGGACCCGGCTCGCATCGAACACGGCCGACTTCATTCCGCCTTCGCGGCCTTCCCCTTCTTCTCGACGACCTCGCCGAATCCGTCGATCCGATAGCCGGCAAACGGGATGGGGGCATCCGGGGGGCGATTCGCCAGT
>CALKTZ010000416.1 GCA_937997355.1 uncultured Planctomycetales bacterium
CCGAGGCCACCTGGAACTTCCGCAATTTCGAGAAGATCGTCGAGAAGGATGAGGACGACCAGCCCATCGAGAACACGGCCGGCGACCCCTTCGTCGATCCTCCCGTCACGATCGACGATCCTCGGCCCGTGCTCACGATCGTCCGCAATGAGCCGAGCTTCGACCCGGGCCTGGCGTATTACTACCGCTCGGCGGTGAACTCCGATCCGTTCTGCGGCGCGGACCCCCAGCAATGCAAGGTCCTCCAGATCAGCGGCAATCGCCAGTGGAATCAGGATATCGGCTATTACTGGGTTGTCACCTACGAATTCGAGTTCAACCCGCTCGGGTTTCATGCGCGGCCGCTCAACCAGGGCTATCGGGAGAAGGTCGGGGGGGAACTCCAGCACGCCATGTTCAAGGGGGTCCCCGTGACGACCCCCGTGCTCCTCGACGACGACGGCAAGCGTCTTACCTCGGGCAATGAGCCGATCTACCTCGATTTCAAGGTCTATCCCGAGGTCGATTACGCCTCGGCGTTCGACTTCGGCGAATTCGTCCTCACCGGCCAGGGCGGCAAGGGGCGGTGAGCCATGGGCCTCGACGATCGCAGGCCCGTACGCCTCTCCAGGGGGGCCGTGCGGGAGCTCGCCCGCCAGGTCAAGCGGGTCGAGCGAGACTACCTCAATAGCGGCGGTCCCGACTATCGGCCGCGGATCCAACCGCTGACGGTCATCAAGGCGATCGTGACGTCCAGCGCGATCGGGACGGCGTCGGGGACCACGCCCGGGAGCGGGACGGCGACCATCTATTACTGGGACGGCTCGACGATGCAGCTCGACCCCGAGCGTACCGACGTCCCGGTCTACAACTGGTTCAACGGTTATGCCCCCGCCCAGGGCGCCCACATCCATCTCTACTGGCAAGACAACGCCTACTGGCTCGGGCCGGGGGATTGCTGAGTTATGCCGCTCTGTCCCATGTGCGGGTGCGATCACCCCCAGAATTGCCCGACGTGCCTCGACGGCATGTCGGGTTTCGAGACGACCGGGACCCTCACCGACGCCAACGGCGAGCACACCCTCACTTACCACTTCGTCGGGGGGCTCAACCCCCATCGGTGGTCATGCTGCTACGATGCGGGCATCGACGGGAAGATCATCCCGGTCGGCAAGACGACCTGCATCAGGTCCGGGTGGTCTATCGGGTGATCTGCAATTACGACGACGGGGCGGGGAATACCTATCCGTTCTTCGTCGGCCGATTCTGGTCGGCCCAGAACTGCAATCAGACCGGCGTCGGCGATCCCGACATCAGCTATTTCGGCGGACACAACTGCGTCGACGACGACTGGATCACGATCGACACGGCCGACTCCCTGGGGGTCTTCCTCGGTGAGTCGAACAACCTCTCCCCGTACGTCGGCCAGGCCACGAGCAACCCGATCTACTGGACGGGGACGCTCATCGAACACAGCCCGCTCACGATCGGCACGGACGCATCCGATCCGGTCGGCGGCGAGGTCACCGTGTCGATCGCCGCGGCGACCGAGGACTGCCCCCCCGTCGTCGCCTGCACGCCGTGCCTCCTCCCCGACGAGGACCTCTGCCTCGCCTGGACCAACTCTTCGACGGGTCCGGACAACACGGCCCTGATCTACGACCCCCTGACGGAGACCTGGTCGAGTGATTGTGTGGAATACGCGACCGGCAAGAGCCTCCGCGTGACGATCTCCTGCACCGATGGCATCTTCGAGATCGTGGTCGAGCACTCGGCAACCTCGGCCTCGTGCGAGGACGTCGTCAGCTATTCGCTCTCCGGGGGCGACCTGGTCTTCGGGTCCGCGAACTGCGATCTCATCGACCTGATCTACGACGTCGCGGACGCCTCCACCCTCCGGACGTCCTACGGCTTCGGCACCTTCGAAATCACGCGAGGACCTTGCGAGCCGCTCGCCTGCGAGCCCTGCGACATCCCCAAGCGGGACCTCTGCCTCTACTGGGTCAACCAGACCACCGGGGACGCCTTCGCCAAGTTCGAATTCATCGCCCCGGACACGTGGGACACGGGCTGCATCGGCTACACCGACGGTCGATCGATCCGCGCGATCCTGACGTGCGCGGGGGGCTCGTGGGACCTGGTCATCTTCGGCGATCAGGACCACTCGGATTGCTCGACGGCCGATCCGTACACGATCGACGACGGCGACCTGATCCTCGGCGATTATTCCTGCGACGGCCCGTTCTCCGTCACGTACACGGTCCAGTTGCTGCGAGCGCTCTGGACCAAGATGGGATTCACAAGCTTCACAATCGCGGACGGCCCTTGCCCCCCTCCGGACTCGTGCGATCCTTGCGAGCTTCCGGACGGGGACATGTATGTCACGCTCGAAAATGAGACCGAGACGACGGGCTCCGCGCTCGACTATTACGGGAGCTACTGGATCGCCCCCTGCACGGCCTGGGGCGACGGCGCGTGGTCGGTCCTCCTCAAGTGCGACGGGGGCGACCTCTCGCTCGAAGTCGTCTACAACAACGTCCGCCCCTCCTGCAATCCGGCCTCGGTCGGCTTCGCGAAGGGGCGTCTCGGCGACGGGCTCACCCTCGACGAATACACCTGCACGCCGCTCGTCCTCACCTTCACGGTCGATCCGGGGACGCCCCTGCACAACAACGGACTCCGCACCGTCACGGTGACCCTATGACGCCCGACCAGGTCCTCGAAGACGCCCTCTCCCGGATCGGATCGGATCGTCTCCGCTACCTCTGCCTCGACCATCCGGACCCCCTCGTGCGCGAGGAATACGGGGCATGGGTCCTCGCCCGCGATGCCGGGCAACCGGCCCCGGTCCTCATGCCCCGGCCGTCGCCGGCGACGAGGGTCGCCACGGCCCTCAAGGCAGGTGCGAGATGGATCGCGGGGGGGCTGAAAGTCGTCCCCGATCCGGTCTTCGAAGCCCGGATGAAATTGTGCCGGGGATGCGATCATTACGACGCCGGCAACGACCAGTGCGGTGTCTGCACCTGCTACCTCGCGGCCAAGGCCCGGCTCCCCGGCGAGGAATGCCCGCTCGGGAAGTGGCGGAAATATGCGGTCACGAAGACGAAGTGCGGGGGATGCTCGAAGGGAAGGAACAGGAAATGACGACGATTCAGTCTCGCAAGGTGCGTGGGCAGGTCCTCTATTCCTCGGCCGTCGACACGGTCGAGGAGGCCGTCGAGGAGGCCATTTCGAAGGGGGTTTCGCTCCGATTCGCGGACCTCTCGGGGGTCGATTTCCGCAAAGTCAAGGGACTCCGCCTGGCCGACATTTACGAGGCCCGGCTCGACGGATGCACGGTCGATTGGAATAGCCATGCGTTGCTCGCCGAGATCCTCCGCAAGGCGGCGGGAGAGGATTACGGGCGGCGGAAATTCGCGGGGTTCGTCGCCGTGAGCTACGACTGGTGCTGGCCGAAGATCCTCGAAGAGGGGAAGGACGACGCGGCCCTTTCCTGGGCGCTCGACGTGTTCAAGAGCTATGCGACCGAGGGGGACGGTGCCCCGGATTGCGTGACGCTACGTCCGGGGCTTGCTAAATAATACCTGAAGACATACTCTTAAGTGAGATCAACCGGAGGAAGAGGATCGCGACCCACCTGGACCCCGCTCGCCGGGGCTACTCTCCGGATGATTCGAGCCCCGGGCCACACCCCGGGGCTTTTTCATGCGCCGTGCGGTCGGAAATAAGACACGCCGGCGACGGCCTGAATCAGCGGCTTGATCGAATCGTCCGGGTGGACGTAATGCTCCTGAGTCTGAATCATCGTGTGGCCCAGGATGTCCCGGAGATGGAGCCCCGAGATCCCCCATCGCCGACGCGCCCAGGTCGCGTAAGTGTGGCGGAGGCTCAGGAAAGTAAAATCGTCCACCCCCACGGCCCCGGCCGTCCTTCCCGCCGGACACCCAGGGGCGGCGACGATCGGAGGAGGGGAAGAGCCATTCGGATTCCGCCGCCGCCCGCGGCACCCATCCCCGCAACACCTTGAGCAGATCGGGGGGACACGGGACGAATCTCGCCGATTTCTCCGTCTTCCGCCTGCGGTTGGGGTCGATTGTGAAATAACTCTCGTCGAGACGCAGATCCGCGACCCGGAGGTATTGCGCCTCGCCGAGCCGGACCCCCGTCAGCCCGATCAGGGCGGCCAGCGCCCAGAGCCGGTTCCCCCGGAAGCTGTACGAGCTCGCCCGGAGATGCCGGAAGACCCGGGCGACGTCGTCGATCGAGTGGAGCTGCGTACGGACCGGGGGGTTCGGCCTCGGCCGGGCGAATTTCCACTTCGGAGCGCGTTCCAGGGCATCCATATCCACGGCGTGGTTGCAGATCGCGCGAAGATAGGTAAGCTCGCCGCGGATGGTATTCGCCGTGACGGGCGCTTCATATCGTTGGCGTACATACCTGACGGCGAATTCGGTCGTGAAATCGGCCGTTGATTCGATGCCGACCTGGTCGACCAGGTCGAGGACTCGCCGGACTTTTTCGCGGGTCCGGTCAGCATGCCGCGGCCCTTGATAGAGGCCCGTGATGCGATTTTTAAACTCCGGGAACGGCAAAGGACAGACGTCGGGCATTGGTAGAGACTCCCAAGGAGGAGACTAAGAAATCTCAGAGCGGGGCCGGTCCCGGGAGTCAATCGAGGTGTGCAATCATCGCTCTGTGATCGAAGCTAGGATATTATCCCCCGGAGTCTCCGGTTCGGTGGGAATTCCGATCGACCCTCCCCCGAATATCCAGTAAAATGGGCGTCTTCGTTTCACGGAGGGTTTGACAATCTGGGGGCATCCCCGTTCGCAATGCGGAGGTTGAGGGTTCGATCCCCTTCCGCTCCACTCCTCAGGTTGGCAAGCAAATGATATTTGATTCGGACCGAGTCGGGTTCGAATGGAACTAAACCGGTTCGGGATTTCTCTCGATCAGAGATCCCCCGAGCCGGTTTTTTCGTGCGCCTTGCAAAGATCGTCCTGGGTCGGACGAATCGATTTGTGCGGTCGTCAAAAGTAAATCCGCCAAAATCGCTGTGACTTTCGTACAGCGAATATTGTAGAACTTAATCTCTTAAATAATTCGGTGGTCGGTCGCCCGTACGTTTTTCGCAATATCGGCGGTTGAGATTCATGGTCCGAGCGCTCATCACGTGGAGCTTGCACAACCGATTCATCGTGCTGCTCGGCACGGTCGCCCTGATCGTGGTCGGCTGCCACTCGGCGTATTATCTCAA
This sequence comes from uncultured Planctomycetales bacterium, assembly GCA_937997355.1. GTDB lineage: Bacteria > Planctomycetota > Planctomycetia > Isosphaerales > Isosphaeraceae > CALKTZ01. The sequence continues at coordinate 5,237 of CALKTZ010000416.1, forward strand.
CGTCGAGGCCTATCCCGACCCGACCCCCCCGCTCGTCGAGGTGATCACGCAGAATCCTGGGGCCAGCCCGGAGGAGATGGAACGTCTGATCGGCATCCCGATCGAGACCGCCCTGAACGGGATGCCGGGCCTCAAGTTCATGCGGAGTACGTCGATCGCCGGCCTGAACGACATCAAGTGCCAGTTCGAATACGGCACGGATTACTGGTCGGCGCGGCAGGAAGTGATCAACCGCATCGGCATGGTCGACAACCTGCCGTCGGGGGTGAATCCGGCCCTCTCGCCGTGGAGCCCGACCGGCGAGATCGTCCGTTATGTGCTCGAAGGTCCCGGCTATACGACCAATCAGCGTAAGGCCGTCCAGGATGCCGTCGTCACCCGGATGCTCAAGCAGGTCCCGGGGGTGGTGGATGTGACGGGCTTCGGCGGCACGATCAAGCAATATCAAATCCTGCTCGACACCCAGTTGATGAAGCGATACGACGTGACCCTCAAGATGGTCACCGATGCCGTCTCGCAATCGAACGCCAACGTCGGGGGGGATACCCTGCCGCTGGGGCCTCAGTCGCACAATGTGCGAGCCATCGGCTATCTGGGAGAGGGGGTCGATTCGCTCGATCCGGCGCGGGCGCGGAATGCCTATCGGATCGAGGTCGAGAAACTCGAAGACCTCCAGGATGTGGTGGTGGCATCCTACGCCAACATGCCGGTCTACATCCGGCAGATCGCGAGGGTCGTGATCGGCCATCAGCCCCGGCTCGGGATCGTCGGCCGCGACGAGGAGAACGACGTCGTGGAGGGGATCGTCCTGATGCGCAAATATGAGAAGTCGGTCCCCACCGCCGAGGCCGTTCAGGCGAAGATCGATGCCATCAACGCCGGGAATCTGCTCCCAAAGGGATTCAAGATCGTCCCGTTCAACCGTCGGACCGACCTGGTTCACGTGACGACGGAGAACGTGCTCCACAATCTCGTGGTCGGCATGGGGCTCGTGATCCTGATCCTGTTCGTCTTCCTCGGTGACGTCACGTGCGCGGGGATCGTCGCGATGATGATCCCGCTGGCGCTCCTCTTCTCGGTTTCGGTGATGTACGCGCAGGGGAAATCCGCGAACCTCCTGTCGATCGGCGCCGTCGACTTCGGGATCATCGTGGATAGTTCCGTGATCATCGTGGAGAACATTTTCCGCCATGTCACCTCGCACCAGACCGATCACACCCGTTCCCTGATCGATCGGATCATCGAGGCGTCGCACGAGATCGAGCGAGCGCTGTTCTACTCGACCCTCATCATCGTCTGCGCGTTCATCCCCCTCTTCTCGATGACCGGGCCGGAAGGTGCGCTGTTCGGGCCGATGGCCAATACCTACGCCTTCGCGCTCGGCGGGGCGTTGCTCCTCTCCGTCACTTTGACGCCGGTCCTCTGCTCGTTCCTGCTCGCCAACAAGACGGAAGAACACGATACGTTCGTCGATCGGATGATGAAGCTGCGTTACCTGACCATGCTCGACCGGGTGCTCCGGCATCGCTGGATCGTGCTGGCGGGGATGGCCGGGCTGCTGGCCTTCACGATCTCGCTGGTCCCGACGCTGGGCGGCGAGTTCATGCCCCAGCTTGAGGAGGGG
>CALKTZ010000417.1 GCA_937997355.1 uncultured Planctomycetales bacterium
CCACCGTCAGCTTGCGCGCATGGCCGAAGCTTTCCTCGATCCTGGACCCGTTCGCGCCCGGGTGCGCCTGGCCCCCCCAGCGGAACAGCGAGCCGAGGCTGACCAGCGGGATCAGCTTCTTGCGGATCTCGATCGCCGGCAGCCCCTGCACCCGGTAGATCTGCTCCCGGCGAACCTCCACGATCTCGTCGATATGGTCGAGCGGGACCGCGTAGAACTCGTCATAGATCCGCACCAGGAGGCTCGACATGATCGCCAGCGTGAGGGGGAGCCGGATCGTGAAGGTCGTCCCCTGGCCGAGCACCGACCGGACGTCGACGATCCCGTTCAGGTTCTCGATCCGGTTCTTGACGATATCCATGCCGACCCCCCGGCCCGAGACCTCGGTGATCGTCTCGGCCGTGCTGAAGCCGGGGTGCCAGATGTAGGGGATCAGCTCGCGGTCGGAGAGCTCGCCCGCCCGCTGCGGGTCGAGCCAGCCCCGCGCGATCACCTTGCGGCGGATCCGCTCGGGGTCGATGCCGTGGCCGTCGTCGCCGACGGTGATCATCACGCTGTTGCCGCGATGCGTCGCCTGGAGCGAGATCGTGCCGGCGCGGGACTTCCCCCGCTCCTCGCGGGCCTCGGCGGTTTCGAGCCCGTGATCGACGGCGTTGCGCACCATGTGAATCAGGGGGTCGCTCAGCTCGTCGATCATCCGCTTGTCCAGCTCGGTCTTCTCCCCCTGGATCTTCAGCACCACCTCCTTGCCCGACGAATGCCCCAGGTCGCGGATCACGCGGCGGAACCGCTCGAACAGGGGGCCGATCGGCACCATCCGGGTGTCGAGGACCCCCTTCTGGATCCCGTCCGTCACCCGCCCCATGTGGTGGATCGCCTCGCCGAGCGCCTTGATCTGCTCGCGCCCCTGCGCGATCAGCCCCAATTCGTCGACCACCCCCCGGAAGTTGTCGCGCATCCTCCGGACGTGCCCGGTCCAGCGTTCGAAGGTCCCGGTGCCCACCACTTCCGCCTTCTCCTCGGCGAGTGTATCGAGCCCCCGCGAAATGCTCTCCAGCCGCTCCTGAATGTCCGAGGCCAGGGCCTGCGCGTTCGAGGCGCGGAACAGCTCGTCGAGCCCCTTGACGATGTCCACGAACCGGGCCTTGTTGATCACCAGCTCCCCCGCCAGGTTCATCAGCGAGTCGAGCCGATCGCTCTCGACCCGGATCGTCTCGGCAACCTTCACCTTCTTGGCGATCGTTTCCGGCTCGGCGGATTGCGACCGGGCAGGGGCAGGGGGGGGACCGGACACAGAAGCGGGGACGAATTCCGCCGGAGCCGAGGGAGGCGACGCCGGAGCCGCCACCGCCATGGGGATGGGTGCCGGGGCCACCTCCATCGGGGCCGCCGCGGCGTCGGTCTCGATGGCCGTTGCCGGCCCGGATTCAAGAATAACGGCGGCAACCCCCACCACGTCGGCCTGTGCCCGCAGCTCTTCGAAGCTCCGATCGGTCGCCATCCAGACCGTCAGCCGGTCGAGCGACTCGATCTCTTCGAGCTGCTCGGCGGGCGGGTCGGTGGCGAGAATCCGGCCGCGGGTCGAGAGCCGGTTGATGACGAGCTTGGCCTTCATGTCGACCAGCGGGAGCCCCGGCTCGAAGACTACCGACAGGCAGAGCTTGCCCGCCTCGTCATCGTCGAGCGACACGTCGGGAAGCGGCCCCGGAGGCGAGGCGGGTTCGATCGGCGGCGGAATCTCCTCGATCTCGGGAGCTTGCGCGACCTCCGGTTCCGCCGGCGCGGCGGGTCTCTCCTCCGGGGCTCGGGAGGCGTCGCCGGTCGACTCCAGATAGGAAACGACCTCGGCGGTGAGGGTCGACAGATCGACGCCGCCGCTCCCCTGGGCGCGCAGGTTCCGATGATAGTCGCGCAGGTCGTCCAGGCAGCGGAACGAGAGGTCGAGCGCGGGGCGGTCGAGGGTCCATTTCTTGGCCCGCACCAGCTCGTAGAGGCTTTCGAGATGGTGCGCCAGCCGGCTGACCGGCTCGAACCCCATCACGACCGCCGCCCCCTTGATGCTGTGGAACATCCGGAAGGCTTCCTGGAGCGCGGCGAGGTCGGTCGGGTTCTCCTCCAGGCGCAGCAGGGCGTCGTTGAGCGTGGCGATCTGCTCGTCGGTCTCGTCGAGATAGAAGGGGAGCAGCTCGGACGGATCGAACCCGGACATCGCCTATCCTCCGCCGGAACGAGGGTCTTCCGGCCGTTGGAACAGCCAGCTCTTCAACTGATCGAGGGGGTCGAGCATCTTGTAGATTCCCTCGGTCGGTCCCGCGACCAGAAATCCTCCCCTGGCCAGGAGGGGCAGCAAATTCTTGAGTACCGCCTTCTTCGATTCGACATCGAAGTAGATCAGCACGTTCTTCAGGAAGATGCAGTCGAACGGCTCCTCGCGGAGCGGGAACAGCAGGTTGTGCCGCTTCCAGGAGGCCATCGCCCGCACCTCGGGGCGGACCGTCCATCGCTGCGACTGCGCGTCGTGCGTGAAGTAGGCGGAGCGCTCGGCGGCCCCGACCAGGCGGACGGCCCGCTCGTCGTAGGTCCCCGCGCGGGCCTCCTCCAACGCCGAGCCGCTGAGGTCGGTCCCCAGCAGCTGGATCGGCCAGTTAGGGAACAGGCCCCGGGCGGCCATGATCTTGATCGAGAGGGAATAAAGCTCCTCCCCGGTGCTGCACGCCGCCGACCAGATCCGCAACCGCCTGGGACGCTTCCGGGCATGCGCCTGGCGGGCGATCTCGGGCAGGAACGTGCCGGCGAACCATTCGTAGTGGGGCGGATCGCGATAGAAATAGGTCTCGTTGGTGGTGATCTCGTCGAGGAACAGGGGCATCTCGCGTCCCCCCGCCGGAGAGGTCAGGAAGGCGTAATATTCCGCGAATCCCGGCAGCTTGGTCTCCCGCACCCGGCGTCTGAGGCGATTGGTGATCATCAGCTTCTTGTTCGTGGCGATCTGGATTCCTGAAACCCGGTAGATGAGGCTTCGGAACTTCTCGAAATCCTCGTCGGTGAGGTCCCCCCCCGGCATGGTCATAGGCTTATCGGCGCGTCCCCTGGTGTGCGTTGCGGCCCTTCGAATCCATCGTGCGATGCCCCGGACGGTGCGTCAATCGGCCGCCGCCTCCGGCGATTCACGATCGGGTTATACATGGCCTTCACGGACGGGGCCGGAGCGGAAAAGGGGACTGGCTCGAAGCGAAGCGCCGTGCCTGTCCCCTTTTCCGCGGCCAACAAAGCGCGACCCGATCGTGAACCGCCGGAATGCCCGATGCCTCCCCCCTCGTTTATCCTCAGACCTTGAACCCCGACACGATGCTCTTGAGCGACGAGGCCTGCGCGCCGAGTTCCTCGGCGCTGGCGGAAAGCTCCTCGGCACTGGAGGCGTTGGTCTCGGTGATGCTCGACACGTTCTGGATCGCCTTGCCGACCTCGGACGCCGCCTCCGCCTGCTCCTTGGTCGCCTGCGCGATCTTGGCGACGCTCGCGGCGGTCTCCTCGACCCCCTGGACGATCTTCGACAGCGATTGACCCGCCTTCTCGGAGAGCTGCGCCCCGTCGGCGACGCGCCTCGTCGACTCCTTGATGAGCGCGGTGATCTCCTTGGCCGCGGCGCTCGAGCGCTCGGCCAGCTTGCGGACCTCGTCGGCCACCACCGCGAAGCCCAGGCCGTGCTCGCCGGCGCGGGCCGCCTCGATCGCCGCGTTCAGGGCCAGCAGGTTCGTCTGGCTGGCGATCTCGCTGATGACCTGGATGATGTCGGTCACCTGCTCGCTCGACTTCTTGATCAGGACCATCGCCTCGATCGCCTGCTCGACCGACTCCCCTCCCTGCTTGGCGAGCTGCGAGGTCTTCGCGGCGAGCCCGCTGGCGGACTCGACGTTCTGATTGATGTCCACGACGGCGCGGCTCAGGTGGTCGATCGATGCCGACATCTCCTCGACGGTCGCCGCCTGGTTCTGGGCGGCATCGCTCAAATAGCTGGCGCTCTCGGCGACCACCCGCGAGCCCTCGGCGAACTGGTTGGCCGATTCCACGATCTGGATGATGATCTCGCGGATGTCGCGGATCATGTCGGCGAGGGCCGTCCCCAGCCTCCCCATGTCGTCGTCGCCGCGGACCTCGACGTTGGCGAGCAGGTTCCCCTCGGCGGCCGACCGCGCCACCTTCATCAATTGCGTGACCTTGGTCTCCAGGTCTCGCTTGGACTGGTCGATGCGCGCCTGCTGCTCGACCCGCTCCAGGGCCGAGGAGACCAGCCGGCCCACGTTCCGCAACACATCGAGCCGCCGTTCCGAGAGGGTGAGCTTCTCCTCGGTGAAGAACTCCATCGTGCCGATCACCCGGCCGGAGGCCAGGATCGGGAAGCAGACCGCCGATTTCAGGCCGGCCATCCGGGCCGCGGGCGACCTCGAATAACTCTTCAATTCGCCGAAGTCGGCCACCACCACGAGGTCGCGGGTCTGCCAGGCCTGCCCGTTGAGCCCCTCCCCCTCGTGGAACCGGGCCTCCGCGGTCGCCCGGCGAAACTCCTCGGCAACGGCCCCGGAATCCTGCGAAAATCGCAGCGCCCGCTCCTCGGTCCTGATCTCCCAATACGCGCCATAGCTCCAATCGAACGACTCGCGGACCGTCGACAGGGCCGCGGTGATCACCTCCGGGCCGCTCGTCGCGCGCCCCAGGGCCATCAGCAATTGATTGATCGCCCGGGTGTCGGCGACCAGTTCCTTCTCCCTCGCCGCGCTCTCGATCTGCTCGGTCACGAGATCCCAGGTGAGCATGGGACCCAGGTAATCGCCGTTCTGATCCTTGATGGCGCTCACCAGCAATTCCATGTGCTCCGGCCCCACCCGGATCACCGCCCGATGCGGGAGGTTCCGGGGATCGGCCAGGAGCCGCCGCTGATGTTCCGGGGCCTTGTGGAAGATGTCGATCGACTGGCCGAGCATCTCTTCGACCTTGCACGGCAGGTAGGGCTCGATCCGCTTCAGCAGCTTCCGCGACGCCGGGTTGATGTACCGAATCTTCAGGTCGCGATCGGTGTACATCATGTTGGAGGGGGCATTCTCGACCATCTGCGTGATCCGCGTCAGCTCGACTTGTCTGCTCAGCTTGGCGATCTTGTCCGAGGTCAACTTGCCGATCAGGCGGAGCGAGTCCTGCCGGATCGGCGAGAGTTCGACCGATTCCAGCGCGAAGAAGTCGAGGGTCCCGATCAGCTCGGACTCGCGGAACAGGGGGAGCGCGACCCCCGACCTGACCCCGGCACGCAATGCCAGGGGGGCCCGGGAGCAATCGCTCAATTCGCCGAGATCATTGATGGAGACGAGCTCGCGCCGCCGCCAGGCCCGACCGTTGAGCCCCTCCCCCTCGCGGAACGACGCGGAGCGGGTCAGCCGCTGGAATTCGTCGTCCACCCGCCCCGATTCCATCGAGAAGACCAGGGCGTCGCGGTCGTGATCGACGGCCCAGTACGACGCATAGGCCCAGCCGAACGCCTTGCGGACCGTGTCGAGCGTCGAGCGGATCAGGTCCTCGACCGTGTTCGCCTCGATGATCGCCGACGAGGTCTCGATGAGCGCCCGATTGATTCGATCGGCCTCATCCGCCCGGCCTTCGGCGGCTGCGATGGCGGATGCCCCCGGGGTGGGCGGGGCATCAACTCCCGCCATGGCGACCCTCCGGCTCGCGCCAGGCTTCGACTTCGCCGAGCCCCCTCTTCCCCGGACAGGCCGGCCGCTCGCACGCGCCGAGGATGCGGAGACCGCCGATTCCGAGCCGAAACCGGGCGCGAGATTGGGGGCGGGGGCGGACGCGGGGGGATTCTCTTCGGTTGGGTGCGACATGGTGACGGCTCGGCCCCGGTGCTGGAAACTTCGGACTCGTGGATGCCAGGGAAAGGACGATGTCTCGCGGAGTGGATCTTATCTTGCGTGCATTCTGTCGGTCGATACGGGCATCGCGATCGTCAGGACTTGACCGGAGACGACGGCGGCACAAGCTGATCGACGTCGAACAGGGCGTCGATATCCAGGATGATCAGCAAGCGGTCGTCCAGCCTGGCCAGCCCCGAGATGTATTGCTGGGAGACCGAGAGCATCGTCAGCGGCGGCGGCTGGATCGCATCGCGATTGATCCGCATCACCTGGGTCACCGCGTCCACGATGCAGCCGACCGTCTTGTCCTGGATGTTGACGACGATCGTGCGGGTCTCGTCGTCGAGGTCGCGGCGGGGGAGGCCGAACCGCTCCCGGAGGTTGATGATCGGGATCACCGACCCTCGGAGGTTGATCAGCCCCTCGATGAGCCGGAAGCCCACGAATTGCAGGATCGGGTTGTCCGCGCGCCGCGAACTCCCCTCGGGGACACCGACTTGACGAGGGCCGGCAAACATGGAGGCCAATCCCGACTGCAAGGTCAACGAATCCGAATCTCTCGACGCAACAAAACAATTTTATCTTATCGCGGTTTTCCGGATTTTCCACGCAATACCCAGTCTCCGACGCACCCTTAATCCGCATTGTTTGCGCAATCCAAACGATGCGGATATTCCGACGCAATCCCGGAGACCTCCCCCGAAATTGGGTTCGTTCGGGCGATCGGTCTCGCCATTGGAATTGGGTTCGTTCGTGAAAATCGCCCTGACACAGGAATTGGGTTCGTTCGGGCGATCGGTCTTGCCATTGGAATTGGGTTCGTTCGGTCATTTCCCCGATGTGCTGGCATGGGCCTTCGAGCCCTGGAACTTCGCGAGCATGTCGGAGCGGGCCTTGCGAGCACGCACCCAGTAGGCGTCGGCCGGCTCCAGCCGGAACTCGGCGACAAGCTCGGAAATATCGCGATCACCGGCATATTCGACAACATAGAACGCCTCGCGCGTGTGGTAGTCGAAGGTCAGGTCGCGGCCGTATTTGGCGAGCATCGCGTCCATCTTGAGGTAGTTCTCGTTCATGTGCATGCTGTTGGTGTTGATCGGGGCGACGGCCAGCGCCTCGTAGGTGGACTCCTTGAGGATCCGCCCGCAACGGTCGATGATCAGTCCCAGCTCGGTCGGTGCCGAGGTGATCACGAACGCCCCCAGCTCGTAGGCCAATGCCTGGGCCTGCAATCCCCCCCGATAGTTCGAAGCGAAGACGACGATGTCGGGGTTCCCCTTCTTCAGGGACTCGCGCACCTCGGCGAAGTTGAGGTCGAAGCAGATCAGCATGCCGATCCGGCCGATCTCGGTCTCGAACACCGGGGCCTCGGTCCCCGGCACGATGCCCAGCTCGATCTCGCCGATGGTGGGGAACATCTTGTCATACCGGCCGACGACCGAGCCCTCGCGGTCGATCAGGATCGCCGTGTTGCGCATGCCCCGCGCGGCATCGTATTCGAGCCGGGGCCAAACGAGGAGCACCTTGTGCTTGCGGGCCAGCTCGCGGGCGAAAGGGAGGGTGCCCCCCTCGGTCGGCTCGGGCTGGTGGAACGGGTCGGAAAGGGCGAGCTGCGGATAGATCTCGGTGAACGCGACGAGGTCGGCCCCCATCTGGGAGGCGCGACGGATCTGGACCTCGGCCCCTTGCATCAGGCGTTTGGTCTCCTCGGCGTTCGAGGCCCCCGCGTTGGGACGGTGCGACACGGTGGCCACGCGGATCGGTCGGCGTCGCATCTTCATGGGTGGTTCTCCGGGTTCGGGAGGAATCGCCGAGGGTTGCTCCGGCCGATCGCCTGGATCTGCTCCGGCCCGAGCGCCGATTCGACCAGTTTCGCATGCGCGGCCTCCGGTGAAAAGAACGGGGCATGCGAGCCGAAGACGATCCGATCCAGCCCGGCCACCGGGATCAGCCGCTCGATCCCCCCGGCCCCTTCCAGCGTGGCGATATCCACGCCGACATCCCCGGCCGCGAGGAGACGGGCCAGCGACTCCCCTCGGAGAAGGCCGTGGGCATTCAACAGGATCAGCCGGAGCCCCGGGATGCCGGGCAACAGCCCGGCCAGGGGGGCCGGATCGACCTTCGGCAAGTCCTTGAGGAGCGGGTGGATCGTCCGGGGATCTTCCACCATCAAGGCGATCTGCACGAGCAGCTTCCGGCGCGCGGCCTCCCGGAGCAATTCGGCGAACTCCGGATGATCGAGCGGATAAGCGTGAAAATCGGGATGGAGGCGGATTCCCGGCATCCGATATTCCTCGGCGCAGCGGCGGAGGTCTTCGCGCCAGTCGGGGAGCATCGGGTTGACCGCGCCCATGGGCCGGAACCGGATTCCCTTGAGCTTCCGGCAACCGTCGGCGAGCCGGGCGTTGACCGCGCCCATGTCGCGGTGGAGCAGGGCATCGAAGCTGCCGGTCCAGGCTTCGGTCACTCCCAGCGCCTGGAGCTTGCAGGCCAGGGCTTCGGGCTCGTCGCCGGGGAGCCCGCGGAACGGCCATCGCGAGAGCGAAACGTTCACGTCGATCATGGCCGGACCCCCTTGGCGTTGAGGATCGGGGTAAGCAGCCGCTTGAGGTTTTCCCCCAGGATCAGCCGGCGGGCCTCGTCGGGGATCTCGGCCCCCGTCACCTTGCCGAGCTGCGAGGCGAAGCTCCGCCCGGGGGCGTCGCTGCCGAAGAGGACCCGGCGCGGCCCCAGCTCGCGCACCGCCATCTCCACGAACCCGGCGGTCGGGTCGCTCCCCCCCAGGTCGATCGAGACGTTGGAAAGCCCCCGCACCGCGCGGATGCCCAGCTCCCACTGGCCGCCGGTATGGCCGCAGATGATCGACGCCTTCGGAAACCTCGCCGCCAAAACGGCAACATCGGTCGGGGTCGATTCCCCCGGCAGGTTCCCGCCGGTCTTGATCCAGGTGTGCTGGAACACCACGGCCTTCAGCTCCATCGCGCGGCGGACCAGCGGATCGACCTCCGGGGCATCGCAGCGGGCGGCGACCCAGAGCTTGAGCCCGACCATCGGGCCGTCCCGCACGCAGCGGTCGATCTCCTTCAGGCTCGCCTCGACGTGGCGCGGGCTCACGTAGACGAACCCGAACGCCCGGTGATGCCAGTGGCTGAGCGCCTGGAGGACCTGGTCGTTCTGACGCCTCAGCTCGTCGGCGGAAGGATCGACGGCGAACGGCTCCCCCATGAACACGACCAGCCGCTCGATCCCCATCCGGTCGGCGTAGCCCATCAGCCGGGCCATCGACTCGTCGGGGGTCCGCCCTCCCAGCCCCGGCAAGTGACAATGAAGGTCCCAGATCCTCATGAACGATCACCTGCTTTCCGAGGGGGATGCGCGGACGAAGTTCGGCGAGGCGTGCCCGTTCGCCATGCCGCTTCCCCAAAGGATTCATCGTCCATGGCGGGCGGAATCCCGGGAAAATTTCGAG
>CALKTZ010000418.1 GCA_937997355.1 uncultured Planctomycetales bacterium
ACCGAGCGCATCACGCGACTCGGCGATCCGACGGGGATGTTTTCGCCGTGCCGAGTCCGCACGCCGAAGGGCTCGGTCCCTCCCGAGCTGGTCAATCAATGCCGGAAGATGTTTTCGCCGTGCCGAGTCCGCACGCCGAAGGGCGGTCTATGCGTGAGCGTACACCGGTAATTCGATGCCTCGGTCGACAGTGAGCGGGCAAATCGGTTATAACAGGACAAGCAGAGTTGAGCCCTCATCGAGCCAATCGACGGTCCGGGCGATTGGTACGAGGTTGAATGGATCTTCGGATGGACCCTTGCGAATGTTTTGCATGCTCTCCGATCCGGCGAATTTCCCGCGAACGCTGACGAGAGGGATGCGAGACGGTTGATTCGCCGTTGCAGCGCGGCGGGAGAGGGGATTCCATGCAGGCCATCTCCGCGGTGGAACCAACGAGGCCGTTGACCACCCAATCCGGCGGTGCCGACAACAAGCTTTGGACTCGGCGCGTGGTTTCGCTCGGGCGCTGGATGGCGATCCTCGGCGTTTTGCGGATGATCAGTGCATTGGCGGCCTGGGCGAAATCGGCCGAAGTCGTGCAAGCGGGCCAGCCGTTGTTGCCGAGGCTGTCCGCCCTCGGCCAGTCATTGCTGGAAGAGCCCCTGGTCGCCGCGCTCTGCCTCGCCTGGCCGATCGTGCTCGGCCTCTTCATCAGCCAGACACGCTGGCGAGAGCTGTTGCCGATCGCCGCGTCGACTTTCCTCCTGCTCCCCGCATCGGAGCTATTCGGGCTGATGATGAGTTGGATCGGGGGGGAAGCCCATCCCCACGCGATCGGATCGTTTCCCCTCGATCGCGAAGGGCTTTCCCTCGCGAATCCCCCCGCGATTGCGCTCGCCGCCCTGGGCTGCTTTCAACTCGCGGCGGAACTCTTCGTGGCCTTCCGTGCATTCCGGCTCTTGCGCCAACCCGGAATCGGGGCGGAATCGGGAGATTACGGTGAGGCTGAGCGATTTTTCAGCGGGACTTCGCCGAGGGTCCGCCTCTTGCTGTGCCGCGCCGGCTGGCTGTTCTCGCTGCTGTTCGTGGTCGCCGTCGTCCGACTACCCGTCATCCCGGAGCTTAATCATATCATCCATCGATCGAGCCTCATCCGGGATCTGCTCCTGATGGGCGACCAGCCGCGATCTCAGCGGCGAGTCGTCGACCCCCGTTCGATCGACGCCGCGGCGTTTGAACAGGAACGCGAGATCGAGAGACTCATGTATCTGGGTACGACGCATTGGGGGAATCACGAATACGCGGAAGCGAAGGCAGCTTACGAGCGGGTCATCGAGTTGGAGCGTTCCCTCGGCGACAAGCCCAATCGGCCGCCGAACCGGATCAACCTGGCGATGGTTGAAAACAACCTGGCCTGGCTGCTGGTCACCCGCCCCGATCCCGAGCCCGGCGATGCCGAGAAGGCGGTCGAGGCGGCGCAGAATGCACTCTCGAAGAGCCCCACCGACGGCAACTACTGGAACACCCTGGGGACGGCCCATTACCGTGCGAAGAACTGGCAAGCCGCCAAGGACGCGCTCCTCCGCTCCATGGAGCTCCGAGGGGACGGAGACGGGTACGACTGGATCATCTTCTCGCTCGTCTACGCACAAACCGGACGCAAGGATCGGGCGATGGACTGGTACGAGAAAGCCGTCCGATGGCGCGGAGACTTTCGGTCCTGGGACCAGGAGTTCTATCGGTTCGAGATGGAAGCCGCGAAGCTCCTGGGGCAGGCCGAGCCACCCAAGCCCACGCCATTGCCCTACCGCCGACACGACGAGAGTGGCGAGATGAGTTTCCGAGGACGAGGGCTCCCGATGACGCCCCAACTTGGCGAGCCGCGAGCCGGGCGCCGTTCGACTCGGCGGGGCCACTGACGAACGACGAACGGCGTAACTCGGAGTTCGCCTTGACGCTTTTCGGGATTCCGAAGATACTCCCCCCGCGACAAATCAAGCGTGAACGACCTCTTCGACGCCGCGGGATGTTCGGCGCCCTGATTCTTCAGCTAGCTCAGCAGGACACGGATCGTCATGCGCCAAGCTGTTTCGACGACAGTTCGAATCGGCCTACTCGTCGGGATGCTGATCGCGGCTCGCCCGGCCATCGCGGGGGACTCCAATCCCCTCGATCGTGCCCGCACGTTGATCGCGGCCCGAAATGAGCTGGAAGCCGCCGAGGTCCTCGAGGAAGCGCTCAGCACCGCCGTGAAGGCGGAGCGCGGCCCCATCCTCGCCCTGCTTCGAGAGACCTACACCACGCTGGAGAAGCAGGCGCGCGCGAAGGGGAAGACCCACGAGGCCGATCTCTACCAGGATAACATCGCGATCCTCGATCGCGAGCAACCGAAAGACGCCTCACCCCCGGCAGCCGCATCCGCGACGACTGGCGCGCCCGGCCCCCTCGCCGCCCCCGCCTCCGCACCGGGGAACGAGTCGGCCACCGATCCGAAGACCGCGCCCGCAACCCCTCGGATGACCCCCGCGAGACCCCCGATCGGCGACCGGACGACTTCGGAAACTCCAACCCTTGCGTCTCCGGCGCTTGAGGGACCGGCATCGATACCGATCACCACGCCGAAGCGTCTCCCCGACCCCGAGCCGCTCTATCCGATCCACCCGCTCCCTTCGAAAACCCCGAGTTCGCCGGCCCTGCCCGAAGCCGGAGCGCTGCCGTTGCCGGCCATCGATGCGGCCGAGACTCCTCGGCCTAAGGCGATTCCCCAGGAGATCGCGACCCCCAAGGAAGACAGGCAGGCGGAACTCGGTCGCCAGCTCAAACAAGCTGATCAGGCATTCCGGGGCAGGAAATATGACGAGGCGGGCCGGATCTTCCGCCAGTTGGCCAGTCAAAAGGCCCTGCCCGCCGATCGAAATGAAGCCTGGGCTTACTGCCGATGGATCGATGTGGTCCGGCGGATCAACGCGAAGCCGAAAACGGCGAAGGAATGGGACGCGATCGAGGCTGAAATCCGCGGCACGCGGGAATTGACTCCGAACAACTGGTACGGGGAATACTTGCTGAGCCGGGTCGCCGAGGGACGCAAGAGCCGCCGCTCCCTGTTCTCCTCCCGCGCACGCGGCGAGAAGCTGGTCGTGCGGGGATCGGAACCCGATGACGAGGTCGATGTGAAACTCCCCGCCCAGGGCAAGCCGAAGCCGAAGGCCCAGCAGCCATCCCTCAAGATCGACAATGTGAATCTTCCCCCGGCTGATTCGCCGTCCCCGGCCTCTCAACCGAGGGGGAAGGGGGTGGACGAGGAAGTCTTGCCGGCGAACACCGCTCCGGCCCTTGACGCTCAATCCGGGCCGACGTCGGCGATCAATCGATGGCAGGTACGCGAGACCCCCAACTTCCGCATCTTTCACCATGCGCCGGAAATCGCGGAACGCGCCGCGCAGATCGCCGAATCGGTCCGTTCGGCGCAAGGATCGCGATGGGGGAGCGTGGCCACGGGGGGAAGCTGGAGCCCGAAGTGCGACCTCTATCTCTATCCGGATGCCAGGTCTTTCGCCAAGATGACCGGGCAGGCCGAGACCTCGCCGGGCTTCACGCTGATGGGGGCCAATGGCGGGAAAATCATCTCGCGAAGGGTCAATTTGCGAACGGATCATCCCCAGAGGCTCTCGGCGATTCTGCCGCACGAGGTGACGCACGTCGTCCTGGCGGATCTATTTCCCAACAAGCCGATCCCGCGATGGGCCGACGAGGGGATGGCGGTCCTCGCCGAACCTCCGGCGGAAGTCCAATCTCGATCCGACGAGTTGAAAGGCCCGCTCCAGAACAATCGGCTTTTCGCGATCAATGATCTTGTCGGCCTCGACTATCCCGACGCCAAGGACTGGCCGACCTACTACGCGCAGAGTGTTTCTCTGACCCGTTTCCTGGTGGAGCGGGGGGAACCGCGCGACTTCATCCGGTTCCTTCAAGCGGCCGAGCGAACCGGACTCGAAGCCGCGTTGCGGAACATCTACCGGATCGACGATCTCGCCGAGCTTCAAAATCAATGGCTTCGATACGCGCGCGATCAGGCCACGGGGCCGGCGGTCGCGGCGGCGATTCCCGAGACGGACTCGACGGCGGTGAGCGAAACCCGTTAATCGGTTCGCCCCTTTCTCCGGATCAACCGTACATGCTCTCATAAGCCGAGTGGAACAGTGCCAACCCTTCCTCGATCGAGGCTTCGCCGAGATTGTGGATTCGCATCGGATGAGGGACCTGCCGCGAGCCCAGGTCGAGGAGCCAACCGACCCGGATCGGCCCCAGCTCAAGCCCCTCGGCGATCCTGGCGGAGAGATAGAGCCGGAGGCAACAGGCCGCGAAATGGAGCGGCGAGCCCTGCCCCAGGCCTCCGAGGGAAACCACGAGCGGCATCCAGCCGTCGTCC
The DNA here is from genome assembly GCA_937997355.1 of uncultured Planctomycetales bacterium. Classification (GTDB taxonomy): domain Bacteria; phylum Planctomycetota; class Planctomycetia; order Isosphaerales; family Isosphaeraceae; genus CALKTZ01. The sequence goes on from CALKTZ010000418.1 coordinate 4,412, forward strand.
GGGTCGCGAATCATGAGGTCGCAGGCACCGCGCAGGACGGTCGCCGAACGACCCTCGGGCTGCCAGGCGAAAGACCCTTCACAACCCCGACGGATCGAGCCTTCCGGCAACCTCCGGAACTGCTGGAACAGGTCGGATTCCAGCCAGGGGGCGAGCAGGCGCGTTGCCTCGCGGATCAAGATTCCATGAGCGGCGGGAACCTGAATCGCGGCGGCCCGTGCGGCGATTCGCGAGAGCGATTCTCCCCGGAAGAGCCGGGGATCGTTGACGATCGTCCGGACCAGGCGATCGATCCGCCGCGATCGTTCGGAAAGCCCGTCAACGAGGTTCAGGTCGATCAGCGGGGCCGGTGGCGGGGGCTCTCGCGTCGGGTCGGGAAGACTCGCACCCGGGACGCTCGGGTTCAGGTTCCGCTCGATCGCTTCTCGGAGGACGTCCAGAGATAGCTTTCGAGGGACATGGGAAATCTTCGACGATCGTTCCTCGCGGTCGGTCTCGGTGTCGGTCGGAGGGACCCGGATGGAAACCTCCACCTCGGGCATCGGCCAGCCGTCGGGGAGGGAAGCCCGGCAGTTGCCCGTCTTGAGGTCGAATCGTTCCGCGAGCAGGCGAAGCGCCGTCGACTTTGGCTCCTGATCGAGCGGAAAACCGGCCGAGAGGATGAGGTGATCGCGCGCCCGGGTCGTCGCGACGTAGAAGAGCCGGAGTGATTCCTGCTCTTCCTGCTCTCGGTTGATGGCCCGATAGGTTTCCCATCCCAGGCTCCCCCCTCCCGGATCGTCCTCCTCGTTGGAATCCTCCTCGGTCGGCTCGGCCTGGGAAGGGCGAACCACGAGGCCAAGCTCGGGGTGGGTCGCGGCGAGTCGATTGCGCTGATCGCTGGAGCGGTTCAGGTCGGGGACGACCACGATGGGGAATTCCAGCCCCTTGGCCTGGTGGATCGACATCAGGCGAATGCTCGAACCTTCCTCATCGCTGGTCGATGCCTGCTCTTCCCGAGGGGGATCGTCGCGATGGGCTCGCAGTTGCGCGACGAAATCGGCGACGAGGAACCCCCCCTGGCGATCGAAGCCCCGCGCCATCGACACGAGCTTTCGTGTATTGGCCAGCTTGCGAGGTCCCAGAAATTCGCAGACCAACGCGGCCTCGTAGCCCGATTCGTCGAGGATGCGGGCCAGCAATGCCGCGATCGGCACCCGGTCTTTCGTCTCACGCCAGGAAGCGAGCAACGTTCGTGCGCGTATTGCCTGACGACGGTCTGTGGGGGAGAGATTTTCGATGCTCTCGGACCCGGCAAGCCCCGCGGTCAATCCGCCCGGGAATGAAGTCGCCAGCCAGTAGAGCCCATTGTCGCTCATGCTGAAGAAGGGACTTCGGAGGGCGCCGGCCATCGCCACTTCATCGAGCGGATCTTCCACGACCGACAGGACGTTGATCACGTCGTGGATTTCCTGCTGAGCGAAGAAGGCCGCCCCGCCGACCGTGTGATGATCGAAACCTTCGCGGGCCAGGGCCGATTCATAGGGGCCGACATCGGTCATCGCCCGGAACAGGAACGCGACATCCCCCGGGCCGGCGAATCTCGTGCGCTTCGTCTTCCGGTCGAAGATCGTCCAGCCCTGGTCGAGCCGCTCGCGAAGGTGCCGCGCAAGGCAGATCGCCTCGGCGCCGCGAAGCTCCTGAACCTTAACCTTCGGGCGAGGAGACTTCTTCGCCGGCCCGGTGGCCTCGCCCGTCGCGGATCGAGCCGATTCGAGATCGGCCCAGAGGAATTCGACCACGGGGCGCGGATTGCTCAGGCCGTCGCGCATGGGGGCGAGGCGGTTCAACTCGCCGGGCGGATCGTCGCGGTCCTCCGGCTGATTCCGCCGAGTCCCGGATGGGCCGAAGCATTCCGCGTAGAGGGCGTTCACGAAGTGGATCACGCCCGGGACGCTCCGGAAATTCTCGCCGAGATCGCGACGTCCGGAGGCCGGGAACGTCTCCTGCCATTCCCGAAAGATCGCGGGCTCCGCGCCTCGAAAACCGTAGATCGACTGCTTGAAATCCCCCACGACGAACACCCGGCCGTTGAGGAACTCCGATCCCCCCAGTCGCTGGAGGATCTCGCTCTGCAATCGGTCGGTATCCTGGAACTCGTCGACCAGGATGAACTCGAACATCGACCCATCCCGATCCTCGGCCCGGCGCGAGTCGTTGAAGATCTCGGGGTGTTCGCGGAGCAACTCGACGAAACGGAGTTGAAGGTCGTCGAAGTCCAGCCCGTGCCGATCCTCCTTGAGCCGCTCGTATTCGTGCCTCGCCTTGAGGGCGAGCCGCGCGAGCCGCCGGCGGCTGAGAATCTCCTCTTCGGTGAGCTTGGGATTCCAGACGAGCCGTCGGCGGGTTTTCGCGAGCGCCTCGCGGAGCTTTTCCAGCCGCTTCTGGATCTGTTCCTTGATCTCCGGCGAGGGCCACACATCCTTGCCTCGGAGGTCGCTGATCCGCGCGACCTGCTGAAGCTCATCGAGCCGGGAATCCGGGCAGTTGCCGGCTTCCACGTCGTCCAGGAGGGGCAATAGCTCGGCGCGTCTGGCGGCGAGCTTGGGCGAGACCGAGTTCAAAGGTAACAGCGCCTCGCGGCAACGGCGGACGGCATGCGACAGTTGGCGAAGCAGGGCGGGGCGCCCCTCACGCTCCCAGAGCGTTCGCCAGAGGTCCAGAACCTGCTCCGGGGACTGGCCGACCCAGGTTTCGAGATCGCGCCGGGTCGTCGATCCGACCAACTCGCCGAGCGTGTCGTAAATTTGCCCGAGTCCGTAGTCGACGGCCAGGTCGATCAGGTCGAGATCCTGATCGGAGAGGGCGGCTCGTAGCGTGATCCGCAGGGCCTGGTCGCGCAAGGCCCGCGCGATCGAGTCGTCGAGGATGACCGACTCGGGGTCGATCCGCGACTCCACCGCATGCGAGCGGAGCATCTGGCCGCAGAATTCGTGGAAGGTGCCGATCGGGGCCGCTTCGAGGCCTCGCAGGATCGTACGCCAGTGGGCGGCTTCTCCGGCCTGCCCGAACTCGATTTTCTCGCGGCAACGGGCGCGGATTCGCTGCCGAAGCTCGCGCGCGGCCTTCTCGGTGAACGTGAGCGCCACCACCGAACAGAGCGGCCGTGCCCCGTCCCCTTCAAGCTCCTGGAGGAATCGCTCGGCGAGAACCGTGGTCTTGCCGCAGCCGGCCCCGGCGCTCAGGACGATGCTCCCGACGCCTCGATCGAGCGCGCCCCGCTGCTGGTCGGTCAACCGGACGTTTGACGCGGAGTGAGGAGGATTCATCCTTGATCCCCTCCGAGGGGGGCATCCCCCAACGGCCTGGCATGAACCACCCCCGGAGATTCCGGCCGTTCGGCATTCGCTGTCGGACCGGTCTCCTTCGCCTTTCTTTTCGCGCGGAGCGCCGAGGCGCTGAGGGCGATGGCCGGGACGATGGCATCGCCGGGTTCCTTGTGCGCCGAGCGAACCTGGCGGACGCGGCAAATCGAGCGGAACTCGCAATAGCTCTCGCAGCCATCCTTGCCAGGGTTCACCGGGAAGACCCCCTGACGAAGCTTCTCGACGACCTTGATCACATGCTCTTCGAGCATGCCCTGATCCTCGGCCCAGCTCTCGAAGCGGATCGATTTGTAGCCATCCTGCTTGAGCTCCCAGTAGCCCACATCCAGCAAGGTCTTGTCCTCATCGGCGAGGACCAGGCGCTCGACGGCCAACGCGTAGAGCGGGAGTTGGAGCATCTGGCCGCTTTTGACCTGAGGCGCGGATGGCCCCTTGCCGCTCTTGTAATCGATGATTCGGAACGCGGAGCCTCGCTCGGTGTTCACAAGATCGATCCGGTCGATCATCCCTTGAAGCTTCACCCCCGACTGCCCCTGGCCAATCTGGAGGGGGGGATAAGGAATGTCTTGCGGCTTCGATTCCGTGGATTGTCCGAACTTGAGCTCGAAAAAATGTGGGATCGGCCGGGAAGGGCTGTTCCGCTCATAGTCGCCCAACTGGACCTTGTATTGCTTGAGGACCCGTTCGATCCGGCGATCCTCGATGACCCGTAAGCCGAGGTCCACGCCGGTCGGGTTCGCAAGCTCCTCATGGAGCGTCTTATTGAGTGAGATTCGCTCGATCCGCTCGGACTCCATCTCGTTTTCCAGGTCCTTACGATTCTTCTCCAACTCTTCCAGCAATCCGTGAATCCGGCTCCCTCGCTCGGTGAAATCCTCGCCCAGCTCGTCGCGGTCGTCGTGGACGTGAAGCTTCAGAACATACTTGGCGAAGAATTGAAACGGGCAGCCGATGTAGGTTTCGAGCTGGCTGGCGCTGAAGAGGAATTCCGCGTTGAAGCGATCGCCGACGTCGAGGATCGCGAATCCGTCGCGGAGCTTCCCGTCGAACTCGCTGAACGGGGTGCCGTACGCGCGGAACTGCATCACCTCCAGGGCCGATGCCGTCCCTTGCAACGCGAGCCGCTCTTCGTAGACCGACGCCAGGTTCTCCAGCTCGGAGAGATCGCCCGACTCCCGGGCGTTCGCCACGATCCTCACCCGGTGATCGGCGGCCGGGACCGTGAGGTCGGGTTGATCGAGCAAGGCGGGATGGAAGCGGACGTGAGACTCGTGACAGCGTCGCTCCACCTCCGGGGTCAGGGATGCCAGCAGATCGTCGAGGAATCCGGCGCGGAGGATCTCCTGTCCCTTGGCGTCGGTGGTCGGATAGAAGAAGATTACCCCGAGTTCGGCGACGCCCAGCACGCCGAGGAAGCGGATCGCCTCGCGCGAATAGGCGATCCTGGCCGTTGCCGAGGGACTCTCTCCGGGCTTGATCGCGAGGAACGGCTCCACGGCATCCCGGGCGGGAAAGGTCCCTTCCGAGAGATCGGCCAGGAAAACGAACTTCGCACGCGCCCCCCGAACCTCGTCGACCGTCGCCAGGCGGACGTGGCTCGTCAGCGGTGGGGAATCTCCCTGGAGTGGGGCTTCATCGAGGATGCGGGTGACCTCGCGAGCGAACTCGTTCCACGATAGGGGGCGCTCGGGCTCGCCCCGGCGCAGCAGCGCGTTCATCTCGCCTCGTTCTTCGAGGAGATCGCGGAGTTGGTCGAGAGCCAGACGGGCCGGGGGGAGGCGGTCCAACCCCAGTTGATGGGCAAGTTCGAGCAACTGATCCACCTGGGCCGACCAGATTCGACGTCGGTTCGCCCGGTCGAGCAGGCCGGTGAACCACTCCACAAGCTCGAACGAGGCTGCGGCACGTTCGCGCTGCAACGGTTTCGGGTTCTGCTCGCTCGCCGCGCGGTTGAGGGCGTTCAGGATGAGCGCGCGCCCTCCCCGGAACACGCGAGATTCCTTGATCGCCGAAGCCGCCCCGACCAGGGTCGACGGATCGGCCCCATGGCGGTCGGGGTGTACCTGGCCATGGCGGAGCAGCCGGACGAGCAGATCGGTCTCCCAATCCTCGGCCGGAATCCGCATCGCCAGCCGGAGCGCGGCCACCGCCGAGTTGCTGTCGAGGGGGGCCCGATGTTCCGACCAGGCGGGGATTCCCCAGGCGTGCAGCATCTCCAGGATCAACTCGGCCTGCGGGGTCCACTGGCGAAAGAGGATCAGGAGATCGCTCGGCGCATTCCCTTGATCCAGGATGCGCCTCGCCTCTCGGGCCACAACCCGGGCGGTGCCGTCTCCCTGGGGAGCCCCCCGGATCGCGAGCCCCGCGCCGCTCGCGACGACGGCCCCCTCGCGGAACAGACAATCCTCGGCCTCGCGGAGCCCGGCCGGGCGCCAGATTTCGCGATCGGCGTGCATCTCCTCGAAGCCCAGCGAGACCAAACGATCGCGCGTCCCGGTAACCGCCTCGTAAACCTCGGCTCGCGCAGGATCGGCTTCGAACGGAAGTGTGGCGCGAACCGATGGCATCTTCTGGACGGCGTGTTCCAGGACTCGCCAATGCGCCTGACACCGCGGTTCGAAGTCGAGGAAGGTCATCTGACGGAACCCGCCCAGGAATCCGTCGCGGCGCGAGACCAGTTCCCTCGAAGCCCAGACCGCAAGGCCGGCGTCATCCTCGAACCCCAACGATTCGAGGATGAAGGAACAGCCGCCACTCTTCCGGATAGGTGATCGCCGACGAAGGGGGTTCGCCATCGCGTGGCGTTTCCGCCAGGGTCCAACCGGAAAACCGGGCCAGGAGCCTTCGGCGATACCCCGGAAGCTCCAGCATCTGCGCGATGTCGCCGAGTTCACCGTTCCTTGAGGCGATCCGGCCCGCGGCCTGGAAGATCGTCTGGATGGCGATCGGCGATGCCGGCGAAGGGGACCGATCGTCGTTCGACTGGACCAGGATGCGCGTCCAGAGCTCATCCCAGCAGCAGACCAGATCCCCGACGCTCGAAGCCGCCGAGGACGGGCCACGACGGCTCAGCGCGACGATCGTCTGATCGCGGGCTAGGCGTGACGGGGCGATCCAGAGTCGCGGAGCCGGCCGGTTCGCGCCTGCCAGGGCGTGCTCCGCCAGTCCCGCGCCGTGCGGTCCGCTCCAAAATAGCCGTTCCCTGTTCCGCACGGCGGGCATCGGGCATTTCCTCTTCCGGTCCCCTCATGACGACCGCGGCGAAGACCACGATCGCCAGGATGACGAGGTATACAGAAAAATACCACAAGCGGCCCGAACGGACAACTTTGACCAGCCAGGTGATGGCGGCAAAACCGACCAGGCCGGCGACGATCGTCGCCGCGACGGTCTGGGCGATCCGATCCGGGGTCAGGGTATGAGCGACATCGCTCTTGAGCATGTCCTTGAGCATGAAGACGACGGCCCCCGAGATCGTCGGCACCGCGAGCAAGAGACTGAACCCGACCGCCCATGTGCGGGTGAGGCCAAGCCCCAACGCC
>CALKTZ010000419.1 GCA_937997355.1 uncultured Planctomycetales bacterium
AACACCGAATCGTACCAACGGCGGGTCCGGTCGACCGCCAACGAGGCGGGCAAGACCTCCTTCGCGTCCAACTGCCCCAGCCGGATGCGATCCGACCAGATCTTCGAAGCCCTGACTCAAGCCCTGGGTTTGCCGGCCGCGCCCGGCCCCAATGCCGACCTGCTCGCGGCCCGCATGGCGCGCCGGGCCGAGGATCAAGAAAAGGGGAAGGAGGTGGCCGCCAAGGCCACGCCGAACTCACCCAAGGATTCGGCGAGCCCAGCCGAGAAGAAGCCCGAAACCCCGATCGTGAAGACCGCCTCGGTGAAGAAGCCCGCCGCCGTGGCCAGGGCGATGGCCAGGCGGGGCGGAATCAACCCGACGATTGTCGACAACATCTTCGGCGTCGATCCATCGGCACTCAACGAGGAAGTCCTGGGGACCATCCCCCAGGCCCTCTTCATGATGAATAGCCCGCTCGTCAACACCCGGACCCAGGCCAGGCCGGGGACCATCCTCGGCGAGATCCTGAACTCGTCCCCGAACGAGAGGGCGGCCCTGGGCCGACTCTACGTCCTCGTCCTATCTCGGCAGCCGACGCCGAAAGAAGTCGAGACGTGCTCTCATCACCTAGCGACGGTCGGCAACCGCGCCGAGGCCTTCGAAGACATTTACTGGTGCTTGATCAACTCGACCGAGTTCATCACCCGGCGATAATTCCGAGTGGTGCTTCTCCATCGATATCGTGAAATCAGTTTCGTCGATTGCTGGCGATCAGGAGACGATCGATCATGAGTGGAATCAAGGGCGGGACCGAGCGGGCGTTTCTGGAAATCGGCATGAATGGCTCGGGGGTCGTGCGGCGACGCGATTTCCTGAGGACCCTCGGCGCCGGGGCGATGGGAGTGGCGGCCTCGGCCCTGGCCCCCGTCAGCTTCCCCGAGATGCTCGCCTTGCAGGCGGAAGAGTTGCGGAAGCGCGAGATGGCCTGCATCCTCCTCTGGATGGCGGGGGGCCCCAGCCAGTTCGAGACGTTCGACCCCAAGCCGGGGACCGAGAACGGCGGCGAGACCAAGGTGATCGACACCGCCGTGCCGGGGATCAAGATCGCCCAGGGGTGGGAAAAGACCGCCAGGGCGATGAACGACATCGCGATCATCCGGTCGATGACCAACAAGGAAGGGAACCATCAGCGGGCGTCGTATCAGCTCCATACCGGCTACCCCCCCACCGCGACCGTCAAGCATCCGCACATCGGCTGCTCCGCGGCCAACGAGCGGAGCGATCCCAAATTCGACCTGCCCCACCTGGTGAGCATCGGCGGGCCGACGATCGGCGCGGGATTCCTTGGGGTCGGCCTGGAGCCGTTCGTCATCCAGAACGCCGAGCGTCCCCCCGAAAACGCCCAGCCCCGGGTGGCGGTCGGACGCTATCGCCGGCGTTTGGGCTTGCTCGACAAGCTCGAATCGGCCGGATTCCAGAAGGTCGGCGGTTCGGACCGGGTCAAGGATCATCGGTCCCTCTATCACCAGACGGCCCGGATGGTCCTCTCTCCCCGGATGAAGTCCTTCGACCTCGAAGACGAGAGTCCGCAACTGCGGGATGCTTACGGCCGGACCGCATTCGGCCAGGGGTGCTTGTTGGCCCGGCGGCTCGTCGAGGCTGGCGTCTCGTTCATCGAGGTCCGGTCCAACGGCTGGGACACCCACGTCCAGGTCAATGAGAAGGTCGGCGGCCTTGCCGCGCAGGTGGACCCGGCCTTCTCGACCCTGATCGAAGACCTGAAGCGGCGGGGGATGCTCGACAAGACCCTCGTCATCTGGATGGGGGAATTCGGCCGGACCCCCAAGATCAATCCCAACGCGGGGCGCGATCACTTCCCGAGGGTCTTCAATGTCGCCCTGGCCGGCGGCGGGGTCAAGGGGGGCCAGGTCATCGGCGCCTCCAGCGCCGACGGGACTGCGGTGAAGGATCGACCCGTCTCCGTCCCCGATCTGATGGCCTCCTTCTGTCATGCCTTGAAGGTGGACGCCTCCAAGGAGCTGATGACCCCGGTCGGCCGGCCGATCAAGGTCGTCGACGGCGGCAAGACCGTCGGCGAAATCTTCAGCTGACCCGCGGCTTAGGGTGGTTCTCGCCTGGATTGCGCGGGCAATCACCAGGCCGGACCGGACCGGAAATGGGGACTGGCTCGCCGGTACTCCGCGCGTGCCTGTCCCCATTTTTCGCGGGCCGATGCCGAGGGCGAAGATTTGGAGACCTTCGGTCGCGGGTTTCGGCGGGGTCGTCCGGTGGCACGCACCGAACGAGACACGGCCTGTGCAATCCAAGTGTGAACCGCTCTATGCTGGTCCTGTTGATCGAAATCGGTTTGGGATTGCTCGTGGCCTGGGGGATTTGGCGTGCCCTCTCCCCCGGGCCGCTTTTCGAGATTCGCATCAAGAACGGCGTCGCGCGACGGACCCGGGGGGCGGTGAGCGCCTCCTTCGTGCGGGAGGTCCAGGAAACCTGCCAAGATTCGGGGGTCGATCGGGGCGCAATCCGAGGCACCCCCCGGAGTGACCGGATCGGCCTGGATTTCTCGGGGCCGATCTCGCCGGCCTGCCGGCAGCGGCTGCGCAATCTCTGGTCCAATCGGAAGGAGTCGTTGCGGCGGGTCGGTTGAGCCCGTCGTATTCCGAGCCCCGTCGCCTTCGGGTTGATTTCGGGGATGGTGCGGGTTGCGGGAGGTTTTGCGTCTGGCGACCCCCTGAAGAATTGACATCCTTTGCTCGGATCGCCGATGATGGCAGCGGAGTTCAATTCCGGGGCCGCCGGCATTTTTGATTGAGCTTTGGCCTGGAATTTGATGTCGCTTCTCGACCGGCTCGCGTGACGGGCCGGTGGCACGCGTTGCGAGATGCGACCTATTATTCGAACCAATCCGCTCATCCGAGAAACACCAATGCGCTGGGCAGAAGGCCGTCGAAGTGACAATGTGGAAGATCAGCGGGGGATGCCGGCGGGCGGGGTCGTCGTCGGTGGGGGGCTGGTCACGCTGGTCCTGGCACTCCTCGTCATGTTCCTGGGGGGAGATCCGGTTGCGTTCCTGAATCAAGTCGAACGCAACGCGCCCCGTCAGGCCGCTCCGGGGGAGCCCCGAGAGAAGGGGCCGGTCGATCCGGAGGAAGAGAAGCGGGTGGATTTCGTGAGGGTCGTGCTGGGGGACACCGAGGACGTTTGGACCGAGTTGCTCCCGCGCGAGAAGCGGGTTCGATATGTGGCACCCAAGCTCACGCTCTTCACGCAGGCCACGCAGTCGGGTTGCGGGTTCGCCAACGCCGCGGTCGGGCCGTTCTATTGCCCGGCCGACCAGAAGGTTTACCTCGACCTGAGCTTCTTCAAGGAGCTTCAAGACCGGTTCCGCGCCCCGGGGGAGTTTGCCCAGGCCTATGTCATCGCGCACGAGGTGGGGCATCACGTCCAGAACCTGCTGGGGATTTCGGACCAGGTCCGGGCCGAGCAGCAGCGGGTGGATAAGGTGACGGCCAACAAGCTCTCCGTTCGCCTGGAGCTCCAGGCCGACTTCCTGGCCGGGGTCTGGGCGAACCATGCGCAGAAGGCGCGGCATATTCTCGAAGAGGGGGACATCGAAACCGCCCTCCGGGCCGCCACGGCGATCGGCGACGACAAGCTCCAGAAGCAGTCACAGGGGTACGTTGTTCCCGATGCTTTCACGCATGGAACGGCGGCCCAGCGGGTCCGCTGGTTTCGTCGGGGTTTTCAGACCGGCGACCTCCGCCAGATGAACACCTTCGATCTGGACGACAGCGAGCTTTAAACCCCGTCGCCGTCAGATGTTGACGCGTGGCGGTCGGTCCCGGCGAATCCGGTTCTGTTTCCGTAGCGAACCCGTCTTGGCTCGATCCCGCCAAACTTCGCGCGCGGGCAAGATCGTGCCGGGGCGGGTTTTTCGTTTGAGAATGCGGGCCGGCGGAATTCTGGTGAAGTCCAGGAAATCACGGAAGTCGCCGTAATCGGTTCAATCGTGTTTTGCGGTTCGTGCGGCACAGGCGTTGTATCGGGTACGTAGGGGGATGGGAATTCGCCGATCGGGCGGTGTAGGGTCTCCGGTCTCGACGATAGATGGATCAAGGATCACGAACCGGATGTCAGGATTTCCGGCGTGTGATGTCAAAACGATCAGGAGGATCGTCGAATGTCAAAATCTCGGAACTCCGCCCGCCGGTCCTCGGCTCGCAAATACCGGCCGATGCTCGAACGCCAACTCGAAGATCGCACCGTGTTGAACGCCACGGCATCGATCGCGATGACGCGTTACCTGCTCAACCACACCTCGCCGCGACCGGCCAAGTTGCTCGGTAAACCTCCGTTCATCGCGTCGAGCGCCCACAAATTCACGCACACCTACACCCGGATCGACAAGGCGATGGTCCAGACGGCCCGAGGAGGCCAGGCCGCGATCGTCAAGGCCCGAGACGGGACGCGCTATCGGATCCAGTTGGGCTACATCCCGAACACCATCGCCACGGCCGGCACCGACACCACGGCCGGCACCAACCCCGCGACGGCCACGGCCGGCGGCACCAATTACAGCAACATCCCTCAGCCCGCGGGCACGATCCGGGTCTACTCGATGTCCAAGGGGCGAGTCGGGATCATCGTCGACGGCTCGACTTCCAACACCGAGCTGACCATCAATCAGCTCCCGAATCAGCAGGTGAAGGGGCAGGCGCATAGTTTCGCGTATGGCGAATCGTATCGCGGCCACATCCTGAGTATCGGCCAACTGACCGTCAATTCCGGCTCCATCGGCGCGATCCTCGGGTTCCACGCGGCGACCCTCGCCGGCCCGCTCGTCGTCTCGGGGACCGACCCGATCGACCGGATCGCCTTCGACTCGATCAGCGAAGGCGGGTCGATCCAGACCGGCGGCGACATCAACACGCTCGACATCTACGGCGACGCCAACCTCACTACCGCGCCGGGCATCACCGTGGGACGCGACCTGAATCTCCTGAACGTCGGGGGAGACATCAACCTCTCCAATGGGGCCAACTTCCTCATCAGTCGCGACGTCGGGCTCGTTCTCCAACCCCCCAAGGGGACGGGGACAGGGTCGAACGTCCTTGCGTTGAACAACATCAACACGACCACCGCGACCAGCACGACCGCCATCCTCCCCGCCAACGTGAGCGCCTTCATCCAGGGGAGCATCAACATCAATTCGGGAAGTCAGTTCGTGATCGGCCGTTATAACGATCAGACGTTCAGCGTGGGCGGGTCGATCAACGGGGCGAACAACTTCGATCCGGGCGGGACCTCGCCGACCGGCACCGGCGTCTTCAAGATCATCGGCGGCGTGACCCCGTAACCGATCGGGTCGACCCTGCCCACGATCCCGGATTGAAATGAAGTTCCGAACAGCGAGCGAGGCGGACACCCTTTTTGTCGGTGTATCCGCCTCGCTTGTTTAGCTTTGCGGCAAAATTGGGTTCGTTTCGTTAAAACGCATGGGCTCCAAAATTGGGTTCGTTCGGCGCAAAAGCCATATCCCCGGATTGGGTTTGTTCGGCGAAAATTGGGTTCGTTCGTGGAAAACAGGTTTGCTCGTGAAACAGGGAAGGAGTTTGTTCAGAAACCCCTTGTTTTGTAAGGACTTGTGGCATAAAAACGATTTGGTCTCCCGGACCCGGCGGACGGACAGTCATTTCCCAGGTTCGCGCAGATCCAGGGTGCGATCGGTTGCGACATCGCGCAGGACCGTCTTGCCTCCGCCCGGCCAGAACACCTCGACCGTATCCGCCTTCTCGGCCGATCCCAATCCGCAATGCAATTCGAGCGCGTTCTGCGACTGATGCGATGCGCCGCTGCGAAGCTCTCGCGTTTGGGGCTTCTCCCCCGCGCGGGCCACGACGCGCACCCGGGCACCGATCGCGGGGCTCCCGTGGCGGTTGATCGGCCGGAGCTTGAGCCAATGTCCAAGGTTCGGGGTGTCGTTGCGCAGGAGCAGCGGGGGGGAATCCATCGCCGTGATCAGGAGATCGAGATCGCCGTCGTTGTCATAATCGCCGACCGCCAGCCCACGCGCGGAGACCTCCCGCGTCATGCCGGGGCCGGCTCGCCCCGAGAGGTCGGCGAGCTTCCCCCCGTCGTTTCGCAGCAGGAAGGATTTCTGACGATACGACTCGTTCAACTCCGGGGCATTGTCCACCTGCGGGTAAATATGTCCATTCGCGATGACCAGGTCGTTGTCGGCGTCGTGGTCGAAGTCGAAGAAGGCGCAGCCCCACTTGAGCGCCTGGTAGGAAATCCCCTTGAGGCCGGTCTCGACGCTGATATCGCGAAAGAGGAGCCCCCCTTCGTTGCGGAAGATGGTCGCCGAATCCTGGGCGAACGTGGTGAGGCAGATGTCGGGGAGTCCGTCGCCGTCGAAGTCGGCCGCATCGACCCCCATGCCCGCCTGGGCGACGCCGTTGCCGTTCACCCCCGCGCCGCTCCAGGCGCCGATCTCGGTGAACGTGCCGTCGCCGTTGTTGCGATAGAGGAAATTGGGATTGGAGTTATTGGCGACGAATACGTCAATATCGCCGTCGAGATCCAGGTCGGAGGTCAACACCCCCAGGCCGTACGACTCGGCCGTGTCGGTCATCCCGACGGCGTCGGTGGCGTCCTCGAACGTGCCATCCCCCTTGTTGCGGAAGAACCGGTCACGCCCCCCGCGCATGCCGAACGGCCCGGCCAGTACTTTCACCTTCTCGCGCCAGAGGGTGGTGCGGGTGGCCGCGAGCACCTCGTCCATGGTGGCGTCGATGTAATTCGCAACATACAGGTCGAGATCCCCGTCGCCGTCGGCATCGAAGAAGGAAGACCCTGCCCCCCAGCCTCGGTCGGCGACCCCCGCGCGTTCCGCCACCTGCTCGAACGTGCCGTCCCCCTTGTTGCGATAGAGCCGATTGGGGCCGAAGTTGGTGACATGGAGATCGACCCGGCCGTCGTTGTCGAAATCCCCCGCCGCAACGCCACATCCCCAGCTCTCGTCGGCCACGCCGGCCCGCTCGGTGACGTCCTCGAACGTGGCATCCCCGCGGTTGCGGTAGAGGGCGTTCCGCCCCTTGTGGCGGACCTTCGACGGCTGCTCGTCCAGGGCCCAGGAATTGACGAGGAAGATGTCGAGATGCCCGTCGTTGTCGTAGTCGATGAAGGCGCAGCCCGTTCCGACCGACTCCAGGATGTGATCCTTGTCGGCCCCTCCGCAGTAAATCATCGTCTTCAAGCCGGCCTGGGCGGCCACGTCGACGAAGTGGGCCTCGGCGGAGATCGGAACCGAAGCCGGCGAGGCCGTTTTTGCAACACTGGCCGCGCCAGGCTTCACGGCCACCGCGCCGGCAACACCCTCGGCAGGTTCGGCTGAACGCCGAGCCGGGCCGCACGAGGCCAGCGTGGCCGCGAACGCCAACGCGGCCAGAGTTCCCGATCGCGCCATCAACGATGCCTCGCTTCCTGTTCGAAAATCGGGCTCCCGACCCCGCCGAAACCGCCGACCGCAGGTCTCCAAACCTCCAACAACCGATCTCCGAAACCCAATCCGCCTCCCTCTCGGAGGGGGGCCACGGGGGGAGTCTCCATCGGGGGCTTCGCACCGAAGAACCCCCCTGTTTCCCCCCTCCGAGAGGGGGGATGTGTTTGTGTGTTGAATCGGTGAAAACAGAAATTCCGTTCGGCGCGTGCCGCCGGACGACCCCGCCAAAGGTCCGTCACTCGGGCGCGATCGCGGCGTGGAAGAGGCTGGAGAGTTCGGCCCCGAGCTTCGCCAGGTCGGCCTCGGAGGCGTCGGCCCCGGCCCGGCCTACGCGGGAGGCCAGGTCGACGAGCCCCTTGCGCTCCTTGTTCGTGACGAACATGTAGTCCCCCTTGGTTTCCGCGTCCGTATTGTGGGTGTGCCCGGCCTTGGCCAGTCGCTGGCGGATCGCCTGGATGCTCTTGTCCCCTTCATTGGCGATGTTCGTGATCTCGGTGGCGGCGGCTTCCAGATGTCCCACGCGCCCTTGCGCGTCGCGAGCCGCCGCGCGGAGGTGGTTGGCGGCCGCCGTGTTGTAGCCGATCAGGATGCTCTTGACCAGTTCATCCTCGGTTGCCTCGATCGCGATGATCGCCGTGGCCAGGTGCTCGTAGGTGGCGGCGGCAACCTGGCCGGCCGACTCCTTCTTCGACGTGCCGGGTGCTTGCGAATGGGCCGCCTGAAAACCCACGAAACCGGCGGCGACGATCGCCAGGGGGGCGAGGTAACGCATGGAATCCTCTCCGTTCAAATCGAAGTGAAAGATTGAAGTCGACCCGGAAACATTGCACCAGGGCGGTCATCATCCTAACACGGCGGCATCCCGATGCGATCATGCGTTCCCTTCGAATTTCTCCGTTACGATTCGGCCAGCCGGCGAGCCGGACCTGAATTGAAAGTTTGCAAATGACTGTTCTTTTCTCCTCGCAGGGTTGATAATCGCCGGGAGCGTCGGAAATGCGGCGAATTCCCCGCGGACCGGCCGAGGTGCCGGTCCTGGCGATCTTTCCGGAAGGATTCACATCGATGAAACCCCTTCGATTCGCGACGACGACGATCCCCCTGATGGCCGCGTGTCTCCTGAGCCTCGCGCCGACATGCCGGGCGGGCTTCCTCGATCTCAACTCGCTGACCACCGGCGAGAACGGCTCATTCACCGGCACGATCGACGGCGTGGCCGTGACCGGGACGATCGCGGCGAGCAACACCGCCTTCGTCCTGAATGCACCCGGCACCACCTTCCGCGACTCGACGATCAACAATTCCTCTCCCCAGTACAGTTACAGCTCGGTCTACTCGCCGACGATCCCGCTGACGGATCGGGTCGGCTACGCGTTCTTCGGCAACCCGCAATCCATCACGGCGACGATCGTCATCAACTTCGCCGCGCCGCTCGTCAACCCGATCTTCCACGTCGCCAACCTCGACGACATGTCCTACGACTTCGCGGGGACGGCGGGGCTCACCGGCCTCCAGGTCCTGAACGGGAACGGCGGTGCCGACGGCGATGGGCTATTGGTGGCCGGCACGATCATCTCCGACGCCAACCCGGCCACGATCATCGGCGTCGATCCGACCGTGCCCCCCCCGACCTCCGGCCCTCGCTCGGCCTATGGCTCGCTCGCCCTGCTGGGGACCCTCCAGTCCCTCACCATCACCGTGACCAATCCCAACGTGACCGGCGGCGGCGACGGCGGCTCGTTCACCTTCAGCACGATGGCCGTCCCCGAACCTTCGTCGATGATCCTCGCCGCGCTGGGGCTCGCCCCGATTCTGGTCCGCTCGCGACGGCGGCACGGACGCTGAACGGGCCGAGCTCGACGGTCGATGGCCGAATCCCGGCCCCGCAACAAAGGGCGATCGAGATAGAGACGGAAAACACCATGCTCAACAACGAGCAACTGATGTCGCTGCCGGTGCCGACTCCCGAGCAGACGGCCCGGTTCGCCGCCCATGTGGTCGACGATCACCTCCGATACAAGCCCCTCCCGTTCTTCCTGCCGGGAGCCCTGTTCGTATTCTTCCCCGACCCCTACGCGGGGCATGAGATCTGGCGGCGGGGGAAGAAATTCCTGGTCTCGCGGATCGTGTCGGAGGCATCACCGCATGAGGCCGCATACGAACCATACGAGGCCGCATACAAACCGTACGCGCCCGCATATTCGACCGAGGAATACCTCGACCGCTTCGGGCACTGGAACTACTGGGTCGACGACACCCCCCGGGCCACAAAACCCAAGCAAGGGCCGTGGCTCCATTGCGCCGAAACGGGGGGGCGCGAACTGCTGGCGGATCATCTCAAGAAGCGGTGGTCATGCCGGCTCACGGCCTTCCTGAAGCCGTTCCCGATGATGCTCCTCAATCGAGAGCCCTCCCTGAAGCGGGAGGCCAGGAACTTCGAGTATCAGTCCTCGCCCGAGAGGATGCAGATGGTGGACGAGATCATCGAACGATACACGAAGCACAAGCCCGGCGGGGAATCCGCGATCATCGCCCGCTATCGGAAACTCCTCCGGATCGTCAGGGGAGGCATCGTCAACCTGCTCGACGCGGAGGCGTTCCGATTCATGCAGGCCGAGGCCCCGGAGCAGCGGCGGATGCTGCTGGAAACGCTCGAACACATTCGAACGTCCTGGTCCTATCATGAGTCACGAATCGTTTGACGCCGCATCGTCCCCGATCAGCCCCGTGCCAGGGCCAGGGCGATCCGGTTCTGCCGGTCGACGGCGCGGGGGAGGTCCAGCGTGGTGATCTCGCCGTCCCGGACGATCACCCGGCCGTTGATGACGGTATGGTCCGCACGCACCGGGGCGCAGAAGACGAGCGCGGCGACCGGATCGTGAAGTCCCCCGGCATACTCGATGCGGTCGAGCTTCACCGAGAAGAAGTCGGCGCACTTGCCCGGTTCCAGGCTCCCGACGTCGTCCCGCCCGAGCACGGCGGCCCCGCCCCGAGTGCCGATCTCCAGCACGTCTCGGGCCGTCATCCAGCGGGATTCGTCTTCGGGGGGGCCGCCCGGGTTGAGGCTCAGGAGGGTGCGGGCCAAAAGCATGGCCATGCGGGCTTCGGCAAGCATGTGCGAGCTGTCGTTGCTCGCCGTGCCGTCGACCCCCAGGCCGACCTTCACCCCCGCCCGGCGATATTTCCAGACCGGGGCGAGCCCCGAGGCCAGCCGCATGTTCGAAGAGGGGCAATGCGCCACACCGCAGCCCGTGCGCGCGAAGACGGCGATCTCGGGATCGTTGATATGGACCGCGTGGGCGAACCACACGTCGTCGCCGACCCAGCCGAGTTGCTCCATCAGGCCGACCGGCCGCACCTGGAACTGATCGAGCGTGTAACGCTCCTCGTCGAGCGATTCGGCCAGGTGAGTGTGCAGCCGGACGCCGGAGGCCCGCGCGAGCTTGGCCGATTCCTTCATCAGGTCGGGCGTGACCGAGAATGGCGAGCAAGGCGCCAGCACGATCCGGATCATGGAGCCCGGCCCCGGGTCGTGATAGGTCTCGATCACGCGCCGGCAATCGCGGAGGATCTCCTCTTCGTTTTCAACGCAGCTATCGGGGGGCAGCCCTCCCTTCGATTTGCCGAGCGACATGCTGCCTCGCGAGGCGTGGAACCGCACCCCCATCTCTCGGGCCACGGCGATCTGGTCGTCGACCTTGCACCCGTTCGGAAACAGATACCAGTGGTCGAAGACGGTCGTACAACCCGTGAGGACCAGCTCCGCCAGCCCGATCTCCGCCGACGAACGCGCCGCCTCGGGGGTCAGCCGCGCCCAC
>CALKTZ010000420.1 GCA_937997355.1 uncultured Planctomycetales bacterium
AACCGGGCCAGGCCGGTGGCGACGTCGATCTCGCAACGATAAGGGATGCCGGCCTTGATCAATTCGAGGCGGATCTCCCCGCCGCTCGACTCGACATCCAGCGAGCCCGAGAGCATCAGGTCGCCCACCCAGTGGGGCTGGAGCCAGGCGTCGTTATCGCCCGGATAGTGGTTCAGCAGGTTGCCGCCGAGCGACGCCATGTTCGTATTATAGGAGTAGAAGTCGGTGATCAGCGTGGGGCGGGGGAGTCTCGGGAGCCGCTGGCCGTTGATCAGGGCGTCCCACTGCTGCGGATCGGGGACGAGGTGGCGGTAGCGCAGGTCGGACCAACCGTCGACGCCGGATCCGGCCGTCTCGACCCGATAACGCCCCGGCTGCTCGTCGTCCGCCTTCCAGGCCACCGGCGTGGTGGAGGCCCATCGCCGCCATTCCGGCTGGTTGTTCAGGGCGCCGGGCCGATGGCGATCGTCGTAGACCGGGATCTGCATCGACCGGAGATGCTTGTAAGGCTTGCGGGCGATCTCGAACGTTTCCTTCCCGGAAGGGCGGATGTAAACGTCTCCGTGGCGAATCCGGAGGGTTTCCCCCGGCAGGCCGACGAGCCGCTTGATGTAGCTGATTTCCGGCTCTTCGGGATAGCGGAACACCACGACGTCCCACCGCTCGGGGGGCTTGGCCCCGGGGAGCGAGGTGAGGTCGTAGGGGAGCATCATCACCAGGATGCGGTCCCCCTTGAAGCTCGGCGAGTCCTTGAGCCGGGCCTGGAAGCGGCAGTTGACGCAGATGCCCGAGAAGACGTCATGCGTGCTGGCGCGGGGCTCGATCTCGTCCGACGCGTTCACCGAGAACACGAAGCCGCATTGCGGGCAGGCGATTTCCTTGTGCCGGCCCATGAGCGTGGGGGCCATGGAGCCGGTCGGGATCACGAACGCCTGCGCCTCGAAACCCCGGACCACGAGCGCCAGGATGAAGGCCACGACGACGGCCTCGACGGTATCCCGATAGGTCTCCCTCGCCTTGACCTCCGTGATGCGGGGGCGTGGTTGCGGAAGCGGATTCGCCTGAGTCGTGGTTCCGAGCCGTCCCATCGTGTGTGTGGCCCTTGATCGCCGGCAAGGCGGTAGGAATGGAGGGGAGGAAATTCAATTCCACCACGTTCGTGTCAGCGAATGTATCGAATTTTGCTGGGATCGGGAACCCAATAGACCGATCTTCCGAAGACCTCCAGGGGGACGACCTGACCCGGCAGGTGGACCATGAAGGGCTTTCCCAGGAACATCGAGCGGCGCACGACCGGGCTGGCCTGCCAGAATCGGGAGTCGTTGGAGACCGGGCTATTGTCCCCCAGGACGAAATACTCGTCCGCTCCCAGCGGATAGGGTTTGATGACACCGAATGCGTGGCGCGGCGTCTGGGCCAGGCTCGACGTGTAGTAAACGTCGCGATGGACCTTGAATTCGGGGACGCTCAGCTTGCCGCCTCGGACGCCCAGCGCCACCGGGCTGGTGCTCGCGACGACCGGAGGCCGGTCTCGCGTCGCGACCGGGATCGAACCCGCAACCTCATGCTCGCGTTCCCGGACCGCGCGGTCGATTGCGCCGGAGGCCGTTTCGAACGTAGCCTCCTCGAAATCGTAGGGGTCGAAGAGCAACTCTCCGTCGATCGCCACCTGGACGCGTCGATCGACGACTGAAGCCTCCAGCAGCGCGGGGCTCGACGCATCGCGGATCAGGTTCCGTCCCGCGTTTCGCGGCGTGATGTCGACCGGCCGGTCGTTCCGTTCGAGGCGAATTCTCCTCGTCGGATCGACGGGGATGCGGATCTGGAACCGATCCCGGCCGGAGCAGAGGGCGACGGCGATCATCTCGACCTCGGGCGTGGCGGCGATCCGGGCCTCGATCGAAACGTCGATCACCGGATGGTCGGAGGGCAATTCCCCGCCGTTGTAGGCGTAGAAGTCGTAGATGGGCGCGTAACGCTGGCGGGTCGGCTCCCAGTGATGATAGATCAGCCAATCCTCGACCTGGATCGGGTCATCGGCCGGCGTCTGATGGATGAAATTGCCATTCGGCCCCTGGATCCAGCCGCTGACCAGCTTGCGCCCGTCCAGGGATCGTTGGAAGTCCCATCGAGGGAAGCGGTAGGAATCGGCCGGGACGAACCGACTGTCGTGGACCGGGATTCGCATCGCCCGGATGTCGTCGAGCGATTTTCGCGCGATCTTGCCGTCGGCGTAAATGTCCCCGTCTCGAATCCGGATCGATTCGCCCGGGAGGCCGACCACGCGCTTGACATAAGCCTGCGAGGGTTCGCCGGGGAAGTGGAAGACCGCCACCTCCCAGCGCCTGGGACTGCGGAAGTCGTAGAGGAATTTCTGGACCAGCACCCGGTCGCCGCTGCAATGGATCGAGGCATCCCGGCCGACGGGGACCTGGCCGCAGTTCGGGCAGAGCGAAGGTCCCGACCCCCCTTGCTCGTCGATCCCGACCACGAAGCGGATCTTGCAGTTCGCGCAGGAGACTTCCCGGTGATGGCCGAGCAGGGTGGGGGCCATCGATCCGGTGGGGACGACGTAGGCCTCGGCCGCGAAGGTGCGGAAGACGAGCACGCCGATGCAGAGGCAGACCAGCAGATCGACCGTCTGCCGCGCCAACCCTCCCGCCACCGGCTCGGACGAGGCGGCCGATAGGGTCGGATACGGCGGCGGGTCATCCATAAAGATCAGTTCATCGCGACGGGAAGAAGATCGATCGACCATGCCAGGAACAATTTTACGGATCGGTCAACCGGAGAACGGCCGAACAGATCCGGCGATTCTCCCGGAAGACCTGGACCTCTCCCTTTCCATACGGATCAATCGTCGCTGTCGTCGAGTACGGAGAGGAAGGCTTCTTGCGAAATTTCCACGTTGCCCACCTGCTTCATACGCTTCTTCCCCTCCTTTTGCTTCTCGAGAAGTTTTCGCTTTCTCGAAATGTCGCCGCCATAGCACTTGGCGGTGACGTTCTTGCGGAGGGCGGAGATGGTTTCGCGGGCGACGATCCGGCTGCCGATCGCGGCCTGGATGGCCACCTCGAACTGATGCCGGTCGATCTCGCCTCTCAGCTTCTTGACCAGCTTGCGGCCTCGCCGATCGGCCTGCGACCGGTGGACGACGATCGACAGGGCGTCGACCTTCGATCCGGCCACCAGGATGTCGAGCCGGCAGAGGTCGTTGGCCCGATAGCCGAGCAGCTCGTAATCCATCGTGCCGTAGCCGCGGGTGGCGCTCTTGAGCTTGTCGTAGAGGTCGTAAATCATCTCGGCGAGCGGAAGCTCGTAGGTCAGGATGGCGCGGGTCGTCGAGAGATATTCGGTCTTGAGGTAGACCCCTCGGCGATCCTCGCACAATTGCATGATCGCGCCGATCGACTCGGTCGGCAGGATGAAGTTGATCTTGGTGATCGGCTCGCGGAACTCCTCGATCTCCCCCGGGTCGGGGATTCGGGTGGGATTCGAGATGTGGAGCAATTCGCCGGACTTGGTCAAAATCTCGTAGGTGACGTTCGGGGCGGTCTGGACGAGGGCCAGGTTGCTCTCCCGCTCCAATCTCTGCTGCACGATTTCCATGTGCAGCATGCCGAGGAAGCCGCAACGGAACCCGAATCCGAGGGCGTCGGACGACTCGGGCTCGAACGAGAAGCTGGCGTCGTTGAGCGAGAGCTTCTGGAGGGCCGTCCGGAGGTCGTCGAACTGGTTGTGCGAGGCCGGGAACAATCCGCAGAAGACGACCGGAACCGGCTCTTCATAGCCGGGGAGCGCAACCGTTGCCGGATTTGGGACTTGCGTGATCGTATCGCCGATGTGGACGTCGGAGAGTTGCTTGATGTTGGCCACGACGTAGCCGACCTGGCCGACCCCCAGCTCGTCGCAGGGGGTTTCGCGGGGGCGGAAGCGTCCGAGCCCGATGACCTCGAAGTCGGTGTCGTCGGCCATCAGGCGGATCTTCTGGCCGACCCGGAGCGTCCCGTCGACGACCCGGACGTAGACGACCACCCCCTGATAGTCGTTGAACTTGGAGTCGAAGATCATGGCCCGCAGGGGGGCGTTGGGATCTCCGGACGGCGGCGGGATGCGCTCGACGATGGCGCGGAAGATGTCGACGACCCCAGCCCCCGTCTTGGCGCTGGCGGCCAGCACCTCGTCGTCGGGGATGCCGAGCGTCGTCATGATCTCTTCCTTGATCGCCTCGGGCCGGGCGGCCTGCATGTCGATCTTGTTCAAGACGGGGACGATCGCCAGGTCGTTGCTGATCGCAAGATAGGCGTTGGCAACGGTTTGCGCCTGTACGCCCTGGGTTGCGTCGACCAGCAGGATGGCCCCTTCGCAGGCGGCGAGGCTGCGCGAGACCTCGTAGTGGAAGTCGACGTGGCCGGGGGTGTCGATCAGGTTCAGCTCGTAGGTCTGGCCGTCGAGCGTGTAGTTGAGCGCGACGGCTCGGGCCTTGATGGTGATCCCGCGTTCGCGTTCGAGATCCATGTCGTCGAGGATCTGCTCGCGGAATTCCCGCTGGGTGATGGCGCCGGATTGCAGCAAGATCTGGTCGGCCAGGGTGCTCTTGCCGTGATCGATGTGTGCGACGATCGAGAAGTTGCGAATGAATTTCGGGTCGAAAGCCATCGAAAATCTGCCCAGTGATTGCCCGGCGAACCGGGATCGAAGGTCGAACAATGCGAATTGTTAGGAAGATCGGCAGGCTGAGACCCGGAAGATCCGCCGCGTTGTCGGCAACCTTTGGAAAAATCTCGGGAGAATTCAGCAGGACCACCATCACCAAAAGCTTGGGATGTGTGTCTCGGGTTTCGGGATTCGCGACCCTGTGCGGGCGCGGATCGGCCGAGCATCCATTATATTACGGCCGATCAAAAGCGGGAAGGCGGCTTGGATGCCCCTTTCGATTTTGGCGAGCCGTAGGGGACTGTCCCGATTTTCCACGTCATGGGCCGATGGCCGTGCGATTTCGCCGGTCGTGGAAAATGGGACTGTCCCCGGAGGCAAGCCCCGGTGCCGATGATCGAGAGGAAAGCCAGGCGGTTGGACGCGAGAAGACTCGGTTTCGCTCGCGCCGGACTTGGCGGCCCGGGTACAATCCTCCAACGATTTCAGATTGAACGCGAGAGCCCCCAGGAGGCGAGGATGACCGACGACAGTCGGGAGACGGCGGCGAGTTCGACGGAGAGACGAGGGAACGACTTCGACGGGCCGGCGATCCAGGATCGGCGCAAAGTAACCGCGGCGCTTGTGGTTGCGATGACGGTCACCGCCATGGAGCAGCTCGTCGTTTCTCCGGCGATGCCCACGATCATCGCCGAGTTGAAGGGCTTCGACATCTACCCCTGGGTGATCTCGGCGAACCTCCTGGCCGCGACCGTGAGCACGCCGGACGAGCCTGACTGTCCGAAGCTCGGCGAGCTCT
>CALKTZ010000421.1 GCA_937997355.1 uncultured Planctomycetales bacterium
ACCGAACAAGTCCAGATCGCCATTGTCCAGTATTCGGCCACCGTCGCGATTGCCTATATCGGCTATCTCAAGCTCCGCGCGGACCAGAAGAAGGGCCTGAACGCGATCGAGGACAATACCGCCAAGACGGTCGAAGTCGGCGTCGCCGTGAACGGTCGGGTTGAGGCACTGGTGAACGAAAAGGTGTCCGCGATCGAGGCCGCCTACACGACCCAAATCGAGTCGCTCAGGTCCCAGGTCGCCACGCTCGAAACCGCACTCGAAGTGGCCAAGAAAGCGGCCAAGCCGAAGGTGGCGTGACGATGAAACTCCCCTGGTTTTTCAGCCTATTCCGAGACATTAATTTCCACGTTCAGGTGGACGACATCTTCGTCCAGAAAGTCGAGCAATTCATGTCCGCAATTTCCGACAAGATCACCAACATCGACATCAAGGCCGACGCGATCGCGGTCAAGGTCGACGCGGGTTTCGCCCGGACTCAGGCTGAGATCGACGCGCTGAAGGTGCAAGTGGCCGACGCGCCGACCCCCGAGGATCTACAGAAACTCGACGGCATCGACGCCAAACTGGATGCGATCGGTGCGAAGGCCGATGCCGCTTCGCCCGTGCCGGTTGAGAATCCTCCGGCCGCGTAAGCAATCCTCCGTGGCGCCGTAGCTTAATTGGCAGAGCAACCGGTGTAGGCCGAGCGTAGATGCAGGTTCGAATCCTGCCGGTGCCATTATGGTCGACCCATCCCAATCCAACATCCGCCGGGTCGACATCCTCCCGGTTGGGACGAAGGTGGCTGTCGCGATGAACGGCGGGAGTCGCGTGGCCGAGATCGTCGGGACTGATTACGGCGAGAGCGCCCCGCCCACTTATGAGCTTGAATTCCCGGACGAGCCGAGCATCTTCGCGTGGGATGTAAAGCGAGAACAGCTCACTGTGCTTGAGCCGCCTCGGCGGCGAATCACGCTGGTGATCGAGGAATTATGTCCCTGACATGCCGACCCCAACCCGGACTCACCCGCTGAACGACAGGGAGCGGAGATTGGTCGCCGTCGCATGGCGATTGGCCGGCAAGGTGTTGCGGGACCAATGCCGAATTCACCGCAGGGTCGAGGACGAAATCCAGAGCGAATTTGCTCGAAGGCTGGTGGCCAGGATTCACACATGGGATCGATCGAGGTGCAACCTGAAGTCCTTCGCGGTCACGCAGGTCAAACACTCGGTCCCGGCGGCCTACAACTCGCTCCGGTACGACAGGACCAACGAAGGCCACGAGACCGGGGCACTCGATGCGAGCGTTGACGCTGAGGCCCTCGTCGCCAAACCCGGTTTCGCGGGGATCGACGAATATCTCGTCGGCCTCAGCACTGAGCAGACGGTAGTGATCCGAATGTCGCTGGACGGACAAGGCTACCGGGAGGCGGCGAAGGAACTTCAGGTCACCGAGTGGTCGGCGAGGAAAATGTTGAACGAGTCGAAGCGTATCATCCGCCAGAACATCGAGCGGGCTTCGGCATGAGCAACGTGGACTTCGTCGTCTCGGGGGCGGACGGGAACCTGTTCACGTCCTGAGCGAGATCGGACAGAAACGACACTTAAAAATGCAAGGAAACGACTGGAAAACCAAGTTCCTCCAGAGCCTGATCGAGACGGGGAACGTGTCGGCCTCGGCCCGCGTGGCCGGCGTCAACCGCCAGTATGCCTACGAGATTCGCCGGTCCGATCCGGAGTTCGCGAGCCAATGGGAAGACGCGATCGAGGAGGGCCTCGACGGTCTCGAAGAGGAGGCGAGGAGGCGGGCCAAGAACGAGTCCGACACGCTCCTGATCTTCCTGCTCAAGGCGCATCGCCCGAAGATTTACCGCGACAATCTCAAGCTGGAACATGACGGCGGCGTGACAGTCCGCGTCGAGTATGCCGACCACAATCACGATTACCTTACCGCGACTCCATCAGGCGCAGGCTCGGATCGAGAGGGAGGCGAGGCGGTTTAATGTCCTGGCGTGCGGGCGGCGATTTGGGAAGACGGCGCTTGGCGTCCAACGCGCGTCGAAGCCGGCCCTTGAGGGTTTTCCGGTCGGATGGTTCGCCCCCAACTTCAAGTACCTCACCGAATCCTGGCGCGACTTCAACCGATACCTCAAGCCCGTCATCTCCCGGAAGTCCGAGACCGAGCGGCGGATCGAACTCATCACCGGCGGGTCGATCGAGTTCTGGTCCCTCGAAGACCCCGACAGCGGACGAAGCCGGAAGTATAAACGGGCCTGCATCGACGAGGCCGCCAAGGCCCGACACTTGGAACTCGCCTGGACGGGAGCCATTCGGGCCACGCTGGCCGACTACCAAGGCGACGCCGACTTCTACAGCACCCCGCGAGGCCGCGACTTCTTCTGGAAGGCGTTCACCCGAGGCGAGGACGAGCACGAGCCCGATTGGGCCTGTTGGCGATTCCCGACGCTGGCCAATCCGTTCATCCAGCCGTCCGAAGTCGAGGCCGCGAGGCAGCAACTCCCCGAGCGTGTGTTCCGCCAGGAGTATCTCGCCGAATTCCTCGACGACGCGGGGGGCGTGTTCCGATGCGTGCGGGAGGCGATCGACTCCGGGCGATCCGTGAATGAGCCCGCCGCAGCCCCCGGGAGGACCGGCTACACGCTCGGGGTCGACCTCGCGAAGGTCGAAGACTTTACGGTCCTCACCGTGCTCGACTCCGGCATGAAGCAGGTCTACCACGAGCGATTCAATCAGATCAGTTGGGAGCGGCAGATTGCGAGGGTGACCGAAGTCGCGCAGGCGTTCCGGGCCGACATCGTGATCGACTCGACGGGAGTCGGCGACCCGATCTTCGAGCGGCTGAGGCTCGCCGGGCTGCCCGTTCTTCCTTACGCGTTCACCAATGTGTCCAAGGAAGCCCTGATCAATAACCTCGCGATGAAGCTCGAACAGGGCGCGATCCGGCTCATGGACCTGGACGCCCAGACGAACGAACTGCTGGCCTACGAATACGAGCTGACCCCGAGCCGGAACGTGCGGATGAACGCACCGGCTGGGATGCACGACGACTGCGTGATCTCGCTGGCGTTGGCGGCGTGGGGGCGCGGGCAAATCTATTCTGCGGGGGCGTTCTGATGTGGAACCCATTCCGGCGTAGGGATTACCCGGTTCATCCGATGACCTATCGACATAAGGTTGAAGAGCCGATCTTGATCCGCACGGCTTGCCATGTCTTTCGCGTCAAGCGGTCCGATGTTGTGGGCCTTAATGCCTCTGGGATTTATGTTTCGATCCACATGAAGTCTGGTCTCATGAATATTTCTTGCGGCGAAAATGAAACTCCGGAAGGCGTCTTGAATTATCTGTTTAACGTCTTTTTCAACGGCGTTGAGCCGTATCGCAATCGGCACGCGGTGGAATCGCACGGCATCGTCCGGGCAGATTTCTCGCCCGCATCGTGGCTTGAAACGAAGACTTCGGACGCCAGCCAATCCTGATGCCCTCATTCTTCCAGAAAGCTTCGAACGCGATCTCCTCGGTCGCGGGGATCTTCCAGCGATATGGAGGCCAGGGGTATTCGAAACTCCGATGGTTCCTCCCGGGGTCGCGGTTCGACTACGAGGCGGAAGCCGGAGACCTCTGGTCCAACCCGGTCGTCGCGCTCGGGCTCGCGTGGCTCGGGGACCGGTTCCCCCGGCCGATCATGCAGGTCTCCCGAATCATCCGGAGTGGCGAATATCGGCCGCTCGGTAGGCACGACCTGACCGACCTGTGGAATCGGCCCAACAAGCACTACGGGCGAAGGACGCTCGAAAAGGCGGTCGGGCTGTCGCTCAAGGTCGACGGCAACGCCTACATCCTCAAGGTCCGCAATCGGCTCGGGAATCGGGTCGTCGAACTCTGGTGGATTCCGCACTTCCGCATCCTGCCGATGTGGCCGGCGGACGGGACCGAGTTCATCACCGAGTACCGGATTCGCACGGACACGGGCGATTACGTCGTCCCGGCGAGCGAAGTCATCCACATCCGGGACGGGATCGACCCGAGGAACGAGCGGCTCGGGATCTCGGCGCTCAAGGCGAATCTCCGCGAGGTCTGTACGGTCAATCAGGAGGCCGGATACACCGCCTCGATCCTGCGGAATAGCGGCGTCCCGGGCTTGATGGTGATCCCGGACGATCCGACCGGGAACCTGCGGCCGAACGAGGACGACGCGAGCACGATCAAGGGCCGGATCAAGGATTCATTCAGCGGGGACGGCGCGGGCGAGACGGTCGTCCTGGCCGGCAAGTACAAAGTTGAGGTCGTCGGGTTCAGCCCCGAGCAGTTGATCCTCGACAGGCTCCCGCAATCGGCAGTGGCCCGCGTGGCGTCGGCGGTCGGCGTGGCCTCGATGTCGATCCACCTGCCCGACCCCAACAAGACCTACTCCAATCTCGCGGAAGCCAACCGTGCGTCGTGGGGGACGGTCGTCTCGACCCACGAGCTTGTCGACGAGGCGTTGCGGTGGCAGTTGCTGCCCGACTTCGGCGAGGACCCGTACAGGACGGTCGTCGAGCGGGATTACAGCCACATCCAGGAGCTTCAGGAGTCGCTCGACGCGATCCACACGCGGACCCGCGAAGACTGGAAAGCCGGGCTCATCAAGCTCAAGGATGCCCAGGAGCAGCTCGGCTACGAGGCCGACGAAGAGGACGGCGATCGGTATTTCCCGGGAACGGGCGGGGATGAGATGGCTGAGCCTGAGTTGCCGGGGCCTGACAGTAGAGCCTTGGGATTGAGCGAGGAAGAAGAGACGAAACCTGAAGACGAAACGCCAAAGTTGCCTGGCGATGAAAAAATGATATCCGATTTGGTGCTTGGCCCATTCGGGCTCACGGAAACCCAAATTCTGGCCAACGTCATCTTCGGTCTCGGTTTATTCGAGCACTTCAAGTCGGGAACAATGACATTCCATCAACGCCAACACGTTATCGAATCGATCAGGCTGGCGGATCAAGTCCGGTTAGCCAATGGCAAGCCTGCGTTCTCTTGGTCTGACGAGCAGATTCACGCGATGTTGAAGCGAGGAACGAAAGCCGGGATCCAATCAGGCGACGAAGAGATCAAACCGAAGGCGGAAGCAGCATGAACGGGCCACTTATCATCATCGAAGTTCCAGCGGATCGTCGGCTCACGGAAATGGAGGAGGATGTCATCCGAGATTGGTTCTACGAAGGCGGGCCTGGCGTAGTAATCCTGCCTTCTGGCGTGAAGGCTTATCAGCTTGTCGATGGTCGATGGCGTGGACTGGATGGGGTTATCCGGGACGACTTGCCGACGGGCGAGAAGAGCGATGCGACTCAAACAGCCTGAAACATCCAACACCTACGGCCTCCCGCGTGGCGAGAAGATCCGCCGGGAGCAGGTCGCCGTGTTTCGCCGGCAGCGGGCTGCGATCCTCCGCTATCTCAAGACCGGCAAGAAGGACGACCTTCAAGGGCCGCTGCCCAGCGACTGGCCGACCTGGCACGAATTCGGGCTCGGGGCGATCGAAGCGTCGAAGCGATTCACGCCGCTCATCCAGGCGTTATGGCAGGACGGCGGCGAGGATCTCTATGCCAGGATCGGCTTCGACCCGGACGAGTGGTCGGTCACCAATCCGCACACCGAGGGGATGATCGAACGGGCTGCACTCGATCTATGCGAGGAGACGCAAGCGACGACATCGCTCCAACTCGACGAGGCACTCGCGAAGACCCGATCGGAGCTGATCGAGGGGATCATCAAGCAGGGGGAATCGCTCGCGAAGCTGACCGAGCGGGTGAACTCAATCTTCGACGGCGCGGAGAAGTGGCGGGCCAGGCGAATCGCAGTGACCGAGGCGAGCCGCGCGGTGCATGCGGCGGGAGAACAGGCCGCGATCGAGAGCGGGGTTGTCACGGGTTGGGAATTATTGCTCAGCTCGGACGCTTGCCCCCTCTGCCAGACGATCGCGAGGCGGTGCCCGAGGGTCAAGCTTGGCCAGCCGTTCGCCGTGATCGGGGATAACCCGAACTATAGCCATGTCCGATTTCCCCCACTCCACGCGCAGTGCCAATGCACCGTGACCGAGGTGCTCGATACCGACGTGCAGCCCGAGTGGTCGCAGACGTTGGTCCAGCCGAAGCCAGAGCCGGAAGACATTCCGGATGACGAAGACGAAGACTCTAAGCAGTGGCGAATGAAGCCGAAAGCCAAGGGGCTCAAGAGCCCGGTTTACGCCCGCAAGGCGGGGCGATTGATCCTCACGACGAAAAGGTCTTGGTGATATCCCATGCCTGCCAAATTCTTGAGCCCGTTCGAGGTTCACAATAGGCTCGAAAAAGCCCTCGGTCTCACCCAGTCGATCCGATCGTTCAAGATCGAGGGCAGCGTCGACACGATTGTGACGGCGACCGTGGAATTCTTCCTCGATGAAGAGGCTGTTGATCGAGTGACGCAAACCATCGCACTCCTTGATAAAGCGAATCTCGTTCCTCTTGCCGACGAGTAACCACATCCCGCCGATGAAAACACAACCCTATCAGCAAGCCTCCCCCGGACGGCCCGATCGCGGTGCGCCTGCAGCCATGGAGCACAAGGAATTCTCGGTCGAACTCAAGTCGATCGACGAATCGACCGGCTCGTTCGAGCTGTATTGCGCCGTCTTCGGGAATGTGGATTTCCAGAACGACGTCATCCTCCCTGGGGCGTTCAAGAACCTCCAGGACTTCGTCGTCACCGGCTGGCTGGCCTTCATGCACGACGTGCGGGCGTTGCCGCTCGCGCTGATCGACACGGCCACCCAGGACTCGCACGGGCTCAAGATCACCGGCCGGTTTCATTCGACCTTCTCGGCCCAGGAATGCCGGAAGGTCATGCAGGAGCGGCTCGCGGCCGGGAAGAAAGTCCGGTGCTCGTTCGGCTATCGGGTCATCGATGCGGCGATGGAGCTGCGGAACGGGGAGGCGGTCCGGCTCCTCAAGGCCCTGGAAATCTACGAGGCGTCGATCGTGAACATGGCCGCGAACGAACTGGCGGGGGTCACTCGCGTGAAGAGCACGGACAACCTGATCGGCCTGAAGGCCGTCGAAGGGTTCATCGAGGAACTCAAGGCCGGGCGAGTCTTCAGCTCGGCCAATCATTCCAAGCTCAAGGAATGGGCCGACGGCCTCATCGCCCACGGCAAATCCGCCCACGCGATGGGCAAGAGCCTCAAGCAATTCCTCGCCCAGCACGGCCCCGTCGATGACGACGAGGAAGAGGACGAGCCTCCCGAGGACGACGAGGGCGACGAGGAAGCAGCAGAAAAAAACAAGGACAAGAAGTCCGACGAAGGATCACCCCAGTTCGACCGGACCTCGGCTTTGAAGCGGCGTCGATTGACGCTGCGGGCCGCGATCCTGAAGACCCGAGTCCGGAGTGTGAGCTGATGCCCACGAAGACGATTGTTGACGAGCGTTTGGCCACGCTCCAGAACGAGTTCCAGGCCAAGTATGACGAAGCCGATCGCATCCTGAACGACGACAACGCGACCGGCGAGGCCCAGGTCCGCGCCGAGAAGTTGTACGACGAATGCGACTCGATCAAGTCGCAGATCGAGGAGCGGCAGGCCGAACTCGACCGCAAGGCCGAGCTGAAGGGCCGCGCCGCCGCGTTCAAGGAATGGGTCAATGAGCCCGCGCGGACGATCCCGTTCCCGACCGGGAAGAAGTCCGACGAGGGGGCGAAATTCAGCGTATCCGGCTTCGAGGAAGCGGGCCACACGCAGTTGGGGCTGTTCAAGGGCAACCCCTTCTATCAGGCGATCGGCGAGGCCGGGCCTGGGACGTTCGGCGAGAAGCAGTGGGAGTTGATGAACTCCTTCGAGTACAAGCGGGATTGGGCGGCCTACATCCGCAAGGGGACGAAGTTCCTCGACGGGTGCAAGACGCTCCAGAACGCCATCGACGACCAGGGCGGCGTGCTCGCTCCCGCCGAGCTGATCAACCGCATCATCGGCCGGTCTCCCGCGCCGACCCAGCTCCGCTCCCTGGTGACGACCATCACCACGGGCCGCGACTCGCTGATCATGCCGCGCAAGCTCTACGCGGCAGACGACAAGTACACCACGGCGTTCCGCGCGACGTGGACGGGCGAAATCCCGTCTTCGAGCACGGCGGCCGAGGTCAACGACCAGCAGCTACTCGGCGACGTCACCATCGCGGTCCACACGGCGATGATCTCCGGGAGCATGTCGAAGAACTCCCTGGAGGACTCCGCGTTTCCCCTCCAGGCGTGGCTCGAAAACCAGTTCAACGAGGTGATCGACCTCCTCTACGAGGACATGATCATCAACGGGTCCGGGACCGGCCAGCCGGACGGGCTCTTGCTCGGCGCCGCCTCGGGGAACAACGGCACGACGACCAATCCTCAGTACCCGGAAGTTGTCCTCTCGGGGTCGGCCGCCGCATTGGCCTTCGACGGCCTGATCGACCTCCAGACCGCGCTCGCCCCTCAGTACGAGAACGAGTATACGCGGTGGATCATGAACAAGAAGAGCACCTACCGCGCCCTCCGCAAGCTCAAGGACTTGCAGAACCGGCCGCTCTTCTCGGCGGGCTACAACGACTCGGGCCTGATGACC
This sequence comes from uncultured Planctomycetales bacterium, assembly GCA_937997355.1. Lineage (GTDB taxonomy): Bacteria > Planctomycetota > Planctomycetia > Isosphaerales > Isosphaeraceae > CALKTZ01. The sequence continues at coordinate 8,609 of CALKTZ010000421.1, forward strand.
AAGCCCGGCCGCGAGATGCTCGGCGACCCGATCATCCTGAGCCAGTTCATGCCCGACGTCGGGGCGAACAACTTCCCGGTCGCATACGGCGACCTTCGCGGCTACTACCTCGCCCAGCGGGTCGGCTTCTCCATCCAGGTGCTGGACCAGACCCGTGCCAAGGTCAACCAGGTGGAACTGGTCGGACGGCTCCGCTTCGGCGGGCGACCCGTCGAGCCCTGGCGGCTCAAGCTCCAGAAGTCCAACAACTCGTAAGCCTCTTGGGGTCGGAGACGGCCCCTCTTTCTTTCCCGCTCTCAAGAGGAATTTTTCCAGACATGTTCAATCACAACGTCACGCGAAACGTCGCGGCCGACATCGCGATGGCCCCCGTCGCGGCCGGCACCGGCGACACTCAGACCGGGATCGCGATCGACACGCTCGGCTACCAGTCGGTCGTGTTCCTGGTCTACCTCGGCACACTGACCGCCAGCGCGGTCACCACGATCAAGCTCCAGCATGGCGATGCTGCCAATCTTTCCGACGCGGCCGACATCGCCGGGACCGCGATCTCCGTCCCGCAGGCCAGCGGCGGCGGCAAGGGATGGTTCTCGGTCGAGATTCATCGGCCGACCAAGCGATACATGCGGGTGGCCGTCGTGCGGGCTACCGCGAACGCCGTCATCAACGGGGCGATCGTGCTCATGGGGCGGGGCAATAGTCTGCCTCCTGCCCAAGGCGCCACGATGGCCAACAACGTCCCGACCGTCCTGGTCGGCCCGATCTCCGGCACCGCCTGAGACACGCCGTAACCTCCCGGAGCCTCCCCGATGGATCTCGTGACTAACGCCGAAGTCGTCGCCTCCTGGCCCGGCTTCGGGTCGATCGACGCCGACGAACAGGCGGCCCTGATCTCCGACGCCTCCCGTGCGATCGAGGATTATTGCCGCCGGTCGTTCGGCCAGGCGACGGTCACGGAATCCTATTCGGGGGGCAACCGGGGCCGGATCTGGCTCCGGAACCGGCCCGTCGTCTCCGTCGCCTCGGTCACGATCGGGGGGGCCGAATACACCAACGCCGATGGCGGCGACTGGATCGTCGTCGCGGAGACCGGCGAACTCGTCCGGGGCTCGGGGGACTGCGACCCGCAGTTCGCCCCGTGGTTCCCGGCCGGGACGAGCAACATCACCGTGGAATACACTCATGGGTACTCCACGGTCCCAGGCCCGGTGAAACGGGCCTGTATCCTCGCGATCCGGCAACTGGCCGACCTCGCCAAATCCGGCACGGCCTACGTCTCCGAGAGCATCGGCGACTACTCCTACAACCGTGGGTCGATGGCACCGGACGCGATCCCCAACGCCGCCTTGCGGTTGCTGGGACCCTACGTCCATGGGGGCGTATTCTGATGCCCCTCGAAGATTTCCTCGATCAGCTCGCGACCATCACCGTCGAGCCAATCCCCCCGCGTAAGGACCGCACCGGCGGCGTGGACCGGACGGGAGACTGGGACACGGTCGCGGCCGACGTGCCTTGCCTCGTGCGGCCCGTCTCGGCGGCCCTACAGTCCCGCGACGACGCCCGGCGCGACATCGTGATTTACCGCATCTATTTCGCGTCCGACCCGGTCGACGGCGGGCTCTCCACCCGGCACCGGATCGCGGTCGGCACGCAGGTCTATCAGATCACCGGCGTGGTCAACCCCAACAGCCTCGGCCGGATCATCCACTGCGACTGCGAGGCGATCAAGTCATGAGCAGCCGGTTGGAGTGGCACGGCGACGAGGCGCGGAAGCTCGTCGAGCAACGCGCGGTGCGGTTTATCACGCGTGCAGCGATCGAGGTCAAGCGGAAGGCCCAGCAGCTATTGAGCGTCCCGGGCACGGGCATGCAAACCAAGGGCGGGGCGATCGTCCCCCATCGCGGCGGGAAGAAGGCCAAGATTTACGGCTCATTCCCCTCGAAGCCGGGCGAGCCACCGCACAAGCAGGTCGGCAAACTCCGCGAGAACGTCAACTACGAAATCGACCGCAAGAACCTGACGGCGAGGGTCGGCATCCCCGAGACGGTCAAGTACGGCCGCTACCTCGAACTGGGCACCAAGCGGGGCCTGGCCCCTCGCCCGTGGCTCCGGCCGGCGCTGGCCAGCGTGGCGTCAAGGGTCAACGAACTCCTCAGTCAGATCAACGGCAACGGGAAGGGGTAAGCAGTGGCAACATACGCATCTCTGACTCCCGAACAGCGGGACGTCTATCAGAACTGGCAGAACCTCCAGCGTGCGTGGTGCATCGCCCAGGCGAAAGCCAATAATCTCGGCGAGGCCATCAACGTGGCGTACACCGCCCAGATCCAAGGCATCTTGGCGACGCTCGACGACAACACGATCGCCCCCAATACCTCGAATCTCGACGGCTCGCAAGGGCTCGATTCCGACGCCGAGGCCGTCACCATCCAGTCGCATATTCAGGGCATCCTGGGCAGCTACAACACGTCCGGACACCGCGAACTCTGGGCGAAGGCCGCCGGGGCGGGCAACCTCGCCGGGACGCCGGGGAGCATCTGACCGATGGCGCTCTCGGGCAGCACAATCTGGGAAGTCCGCACGGGCGGCTCCGACACCAACGGCGGCGGCTTCGTCGCCGGGGCGAGCGGCACCGACTGGTCCCAGCAGGACTCGCCGCAATACTCCGTCACCGACGGCGTGACGGCGGGCTCCACGACCATCACGTCGGCCACCGCCAATTTCGGGACGGATGTCGTCGGCAACATTATCTACGTGGCCGGCGGCACGGGCTCCGTCACCGGGGCCTGGTATCAGATCGTCAGCCGGACCAACTCGACGACCATCGTCGTGGACCGCTCGGCGGGGCTCACGGCAGGGACCGGGGTGACGCTCAAGATCGGCGGGGCTCTGGCGACCCCTGGCTTGGCCGGGGCGTTGATGGCCGTGTCGGGCATGGGGTGCTACATCAAGGCCGGCACCTACACGCTATCGACGGCCACGCCCGGATCGGGCGGGCCGGTGGGCCTCCCGAATAGCGTGGCATTCCTGTACCTGGAGGGCTACGAACTGACGAGGGGCGACCGGACGGGGACGCGGCCTATTTTGTCGTGGGGGGCGGTATCGGCGCCCGGGGCACAGACGTTCCTTTTCTCCGGGTTTATCAACCAGAACCATGTTTTCTCGAATCTGACCGCCGACGGCAATAACGTGGCCAATGTCTCGGGATTCACGTTCCCGAGCCCTGGTCGCGTGGTCGAATGCGTGGCCCAGAATTGCAGCCAGTCGGGCCAGTGCGGCTACAAGTCCAACGGCTCGGCCCATCGCTGCTCGGCGGTCAATTGTGCGATCGGATTCGACACGGTGCTCTCGATCCTGGCCTGCACGGCGACGGGCGGATCAAAAGGTTTTTATTTTTACACGACCATCGCCGATTGCATTGCCTACTCCTGCTCCGTCGGATTCGATCCGTCCCCGACTGCGTTCATGCGGCACTGCACCGCCGACTCGTGCTCGACCGGATTCAATACGTCGAACCGGATCACCTACGACTCGTGCCTCGCGACCAACTGCTCGACGGCCGGATTCGTGGTGTCCACGACCACGATTGCCCTTAACTGTGCGGGCTACAACAACCTGGTTCACTACAGCGGGACCACGCCCTTGTCTCGCGGCTTCGTGACGCTGACGGCCGATCCGTATGTGAGCCAATCGACGGCCGATTACCGGCCGAACAACACGGCCGGCGGCGGGGCGTCTCTCCGCGGGGGAGCCTTCCCGATCTTCGGCCAATCGGCGACGAGCGACATCGGGGCCGTGCAGCATTCGGACCCTCCGTCTTCCGGATTATTACTCCCGATCGGCATGCTCGGAGGATTCCCCTCATGATGCGGAAAATGTTTGCGGGGTCGACCTCGCAATCGCTCCCGATCTTCGTGCGGGACACGACCTCCACCACGGGGGCGGGCCTCGGCTCGCTGGTCTACAACTCGTCGGGCCTCGCGGCCAAGTATCGGCGTCAGGGCGACTCGTCCTGGACGACGATCACGCTCGCCACGGCGACGGTCGGCACCTGGGCCTCGGGGGGCTTCGTGGCCGACGGCGGACCCGTAACCGGGGGCTATGAGATCGGCGTCCCCAACGCGGCGATCGCCTCGGGCGTGGGCTGGGTCGAGATCGTCGTCTACGGCGCGACCAACATGCTCCCGGTCTACATCTTCGTCGAGCTGGACGCGGTCAATTATCAGGACGCGGTCCGGCTCGGGCTGACGGCACTGCCCAACGCCAACGCGGCGGCCAGCGGCGGGCTGCCCACGGTCGACGGCTCCAACGGCGTCAGGGTGTCCGTCGGCACGGGCACGGGGCAGATCAACGCATCGTCCGGCAAGGTGCCGGCGACCTTCGCCGCGGCCGATGTCACCGGAAATGTGGCGGCCGATGTCCAGACGATCAAGACCCAGACGGTCACCTGCGCGGCTCCCGTGACGATCCTGGCCTCGGTCGGTACGGCTTCGACTTCGACGGCCCAGACCGGAGACAGCTACGCACGGATCGGCGCCAACGGGGCCGGGCTCACGGCGATCGGCGACACCCGGTTGGCCAACCTCGACGCCACAGTGTCGAGCCGGCTCGCCCCTTCCGGGACGCTCGCGGCGGTCACGCTCGTGGCGACGACGACGAACCTCACGAACCTGCCCTCTGCCCCGACCGACTGGCTGTCCGCAGCGGCCGTCTCCGCAGCCGCAGTGAGCAAGGTTCAGAATGGGCTCGCGACCCCGACGAACATCACGGGCGGGACGATTACGACCGTCACGAACCTGACCAATGCCCCGACCAACGGCGACTTCACGGCAACGATGAAAACGTCGATCACGACGGC
>CALKTZ010000422.1 GCA_937997355.1 uncultured Planctomycetales bacterium
AGATGAGAAGCCGCCCGCACGCCTATCCGGCAAGATGATCGTGCGGGCGGCCCGAAAGCGACCAGAACCGACTTCGACAGGAGCGAACCCATGCCGAGAATCGGCCCATGGCCCTGCCTGCTCGTGACTTGCTTGGAGGGTCCGGGACTCCTCTCGGACTCTCGTAATGCCCCCCGTAGGACTCGAACCTACAACCCGCTGATTAAGAGTCAGCTGCTCTGCCAATTGAGCTAGGGAGGCAACGAGAGCCGGGAGATGTTTTCCCGGCTCATTCAGTTTGGCGTGAGGGGGAGATTCTGTCAAATTCCCCTTCGAAAAGCAAGTGGCCAGCTTCCCTTTCGACGCAAAACCGACACGGCAAACGAACTTGGGGTTCGCTACCGGAGCGGATAGAGGGATTGCGGCGTGTCATGGAGGATCTGCCGGAGGATGGGGGAAATCTCGTCTTCCTCGTAATAGCCCGCCTCGATGAGCGAGGCGAAGGCCGAGGCGGTCGCCTTGCGGAACAACTGGAACTTGCCGTAGACCCACTGGGCGGACGAAGCCCCCGAGGCGAAACCGGTCAGCTTGGTCATCGGGGTGACGTGCGCCTGCCTCTCGATATAGCCGGCGATCGCGACCGCCGAGAAGTCGTGTCGCCAAGAGCCCGAGACCGAAACATTCGGCAGCCTCGCCGCCAGGGCGCCGGCGTCGCGGCGGGAATCATGGCAGCCGGCGAGGAGGTCGAATCGGGCCTTGTCGAAGTGTCGAAGGGTCCTCGCGAGATCGCCCGTCCAGCCGGAGTTCCAGTAACCCGGCGCATGGTCCGGATTTCCCTCACCGTCAGATTCTCCGCCGAGCACCAGTTGGAGCGTGGCTCCCGTGCTCGCGTACCAGTCGAGCACTTTCCAGGTGGCGAACCTCGCCAGTTCCTCGGTCTCGGCCCGGGAGAGGGGCTTGTCCGCGGCGGCCGCGGTGAGCGCCTGGGCGGAGAGGGCGGAGTCCGGGCGTGCCAGCAGCCGGGATGCGGTGAGGGTCAGCCGGGAGACGCGAACCGCCCCGGTCAGTTTGCGGGCGATCCAGTCATCCAGCAGCTTCCGGAATTGAGACGCGGAGGCGGGCACATTCCCCAGCAGCCGCCCCAATCGCCGGTCATAGGTTTCGACCCCACCTGATCCAGCAACCTCGGCACTAAAATCCGGGCAAAGCAGGGGGTCCAGGTTGACCGAGTGAACGACCAGGTTTGAGCCGTCACTTATCTGCGAGGCGCTCGATACCACGCGTTGAATCTGGCAACGATCCCGCAGGAGGGCCGCCCCCCAATCGGGATTCTGGCCGGTGCTTCGAACCCTGTCGAGCAGTTCGGCGGCGTTGGATTCGGTCACGTGGGGATCGTAAAAGTCGTAGAGGTCGCGGAGGATGCGATAGAAGCACCAGGCGGCGGCCGTGTTGCGAATCCGGGCAAGATAGGAGATGACCCGATGAATGCGATCGTCGGCGGCCAGCTTCGGGTCGAGGGACGCCGGGGGCATCCCCACGGCCATCAGCTCGGCGACCAGCACGGGCTCACCCAGGATCGCGAAGAGGTCGGGGGCCGAAAGCCGATCGGGCCGAAGATCGGAGTCCGTGTCGATCACCGGCGTCTCGGTGATGCGTCGTTCGATGCGTTGAATGAGGCTGGGCTCGCTCGTAAACATACCGGCTCGAATTCCTGTCCGTCCCGTCCTATGGAGGGGGACGGTCGTTGCAGTCCAAAAAACGAGGCAAATGGACCCCGCGAGGTCGGAAATCCCAGCGGCCATGATGAAGATCCTTCGCGGGGGTGTCAATGAACGAACCGAGCGATCGGGCCTCGCCGACGGCAACGCAGAGGTCTCGGGGATGTTGCCGTTTCCGGACGGCCCGCGAACGATCGATGAACCGGATCTGGCATGTTCTAGGTTGCCGGAGTGGGGGAATGCTATAATCTTTTCAGGGTTTTCGGACGGTCCCCGATCCAAATCGGCGGGCTCCCCGGCCTGGTTCCTCAAGGGGTCGTGATACCAGGCGGCGGGATGGGATGATTCGAGGCCGAGGCTGGGTTCTGGTCCGCCGGGATGGCGCAACATCGCGGTGATTATCGTTCCGGCTCTCACGTTCGAGCCGACGGGTTGGGAGCGTCGTGATGCGACGGGATTTGGACGACGTACTCCAGGGGTGGCCGTACGATCCCGAACCGGGTGAAATCCTGGCGCGCGAGATCCGCGCCCGGGACGGCCGCTCGGTGCTGCAAATCCGCATCGAGCTCGGCGTGCTCCAGCTCGAAGTGACCGGCCGGCCCGACGGGACCCGGCCGCACGGCTTCGCGACCTATCTCGACTATCTCCGGCATTCGGCCGCCGGGCGGGGCCAGGCCCCGGGGGGCAAGAGCCCCTCGTGGCACATGTCGGCGCATCAGTGTACCGAGGCGGACCGCGAGTTCGTGCAGTTCTATCACCGGCGGGTCGCCTGGCTCTCGCTCCGCCGCTACGACCGGGCCGTGCGCGACGCCGACCATACCCTGGCCCTCATGGATTTCGTCCGCCGCCACGGCATCGACGACGAGTACGTCGGGTCGCACGAGCAGTTCCGCGGGCTGGTCGTCTTCCACCGCACCCAGGCCGCCGCCGCCCTGGCCCTGGAGCGGCGCAAGCCCGAAGAGGCGATCGACGCCATCCGGGAAGGGAGCGACCTGATCAGCAACCACTATCAGGGTTGGTGGTCGGAAAACGACCAGGCGGAATCTCCCAACCCGTCGCTCATCGAGCAGCTTCGCAACTTCGAAACCGAGATCCGCAAGAACTTCGCCGTCGAGAAGACCCTCCGGGAACAGCTCGACGAGGCGGTCGCCCGAGAAGATTACGAGCAGGCCGCCCGCATCCGGGACCGAATTCGTTCGCAGGCGCAACATCATTAATCGATTCATCGCGCGATCGGTCCTCGCGGGCCTGGCAAGGACGCGAATCGGGGCGACCTGGTTCGATTGCGAGACTCCGGGGTGGTCGAACCATCGAAATTCGCTATGCTTAAGATATCTTAAGCCCGTCAAGAATCGGCTCCGGACGACTCGCCGGGAGAGAGACAATCTCCTCGGCTTCGTCGGGATTCGAGCCGATGAAGCAGATTCAGGGAATCGAGTTCTGACCGACTGATTGAAGTCGTCGAGCCGGGAGTAGGCCGTCGCGATGGTTCCGGATTACTACGCAAGACTCGGGGTCGAACCAGGAACGGACCGGAAAGAGATCGAGGCGGCGTTGCGCCGCGTGCAGCCGATTTGGTCGCTCGGCACCCGAAATCCGAAGACGAGGCATACCAACCAGCTCTACCTCGACGAGATCCCGGCGCTCCGGAAGGCGCTCCTGGCGGATGCCACGGCCCGGGACGCCTACGACGCCGAGCTCGCCGCGGCGAAATGGTCGGAGCGGCAGGACAAGCTCGACGAGCTGGAGCGGCGGGTCCGGCTCCGCGCGGCGAGGGGGGTCCTGAGCGCGACGGATCGCCGGCTGCTCCACGATGAGGCGTCCCGCCTGGGGCTCGACGCCGACTCGCTCGCCCCGATGATCCGCCAGATCCCCGTCCTGGACGACGATCCGAGCTACGACGAGCCGGCCGGGGCCGGATATGAGTCGAAGCCTGTCCCCGAGACGATCGAGCCGGCGACTCGGCGTCAGATCCGGATCGCCCTGGACCTGCTGCGGCGGCGAGACCTCTACGACGCGCTCGGGGTCCGGCGAGACGCCCCCGAGTCCGAGATCGTCGATCGGGCCGAGGCCGAGCGCCGGCGTTGGATGAACAAGGCCCAGGTCACCGCCGAGAAGACCGCCTGGCTCGAAGTCATCTCGCATGCGCAATCTCACCTCGTCGCCCAGAAGGAGAGGGATCGCTACGACCGGACCCTGGAGCTTGAGGCGGAGGAGGCCTTCGAGCACCTCGTCGAATTCGCGGCAAAGCGAAGGAGCGAGATCGACCAGGCGACGCACAACGTCCTGGCGGGCGAGGCGGCGGCCATGGGGATCGCGAGGGACCGCGCCGACACCTTGATCGCCCGCAAATGCCGGCAGCTCGACCTCACGGTCCCGCACGTGTTCACGGTCAAGGCGATGCCCACGCCCGCCTCCCGCGTCGGCGACTCGGGGATCATCCGCGCGGTCGGGGCCGACCTCTCCGAGATCGCCCCCTCCAAGCCTCGGGAAACCCCCGCCGGGGCTCCCATCTATGTCCGTTGCCTGGAATGCTCGGGCTTGACCGAAGTCCCTCAGGACGCGAGGAAAGGGAACGGGACCAATGGGACCCCCGCGTTCTCGTGCCGCCATTGCGGGGCCTCGCTCGAATGGGAATGCCCGGTCTGCCGCAAGACGCACCGGGTGGATAAGCGGCGTTGCGATTGCGGGTTCCGGGCCGAGCACCGGGAGCCCCTCATCCGGCACTTCGCCGCCGCCCAGCATGCCTTCCGGGTCAATGATCTCGACTTCTCGATGGAGGAGCTGAAGAAGGTTCAGCAGTATGCCCCGCAGCATGTCGGCGCCCGCAACGGCATCGCCCGGGTGGAGGAGCGGAAGGCCGAGATCGCCAAGGTGAAAACCCAGTACGAACGGGCGAAGGCGGGGGGCAAGCTCGCCGCCGCGCTCCATGCCGTGGACGCCTGGAAGAAGCTGGTCGCCGCGAACTCGCCCGAAGTGCAGGCCGCCGGGCTGCAAATCTCCGAAGGGTTGAAGGAGGCCGAGGCACTCGCGGCCCAAGGGCGCAAATCTGAGCGGGAAAACCCGGCCGCGGCGCGTTCGCTCTATCGCCAGGCCCTGGCGATCGCCGCCGATCTCCCCGAGGCCCTCAAGGGGCTCGCCCGGACCCCACCCGATCCGGCCACCCAGCTCCAGGCCCAGATGCTGGGGGATCGCGTCCGCCTCCGATGGACCCCGCCCGCCCCCGATGGGCTGGAGCCCGTCACCTTCGTGATCGTCCGGAAGCAGGGGGGGGCCCTCAACCATGCCGGCGACGGCTCCAGGATCGCCGAGATCAGCGATCCCGAGTTCGACGACGTCCCCCCCAACCCCGGCGAGACGGTCAGCTACGCCATCCTCACCCGGCGGAACAACGTGGATTCCGTGACCGCCGTCTCAATCCCGCCGTTCCCGTATCTCGCGGATGTCAAGGATGCCAGGGCCGTCGTGAAGCCGGACGGCGGCGTGGAGATTTCCTGGACCTCCCCCGCGCAGGCGAGCGAGATCCGGGTCATCCGGAGGCTCGCCGTCCCCCCCCAGAACGCCAAGGATGGGGAACGGATCGTCGCCTCGCAGGACTCCGCCGTCGATCAAGCGACCGACGGGCCGGTCCGGTTCTACGGGATCTACGCGGCCTACCGGCTCCCGGACGGCCGGCTCTATCCGTCCCCCGGGGTCATCGTGTCGGCGAACACCTCGGCAATCTCCAGCCAGGCTAGCTGATCGAGCCGAGATCCAGCGTTCAGGGGGGATCGTATCCCCCCGGATGCCAGGGATGACATTTCGAGATCCGGCGGATTCCTCGGATGAAGCCTCGAACCGGGCCATACTTCCGGAGTGAGGCTTCCATGTAGCGGCTGCAGCTCGGCTCGAACCGGCAAGCCTGGCCGAGCAGGGGGCTCAAGGTCCTCTGATAGATCCGGATGAGAAGGACGGCGATGCCGACGACCAGCCGCCCCGGCCAGGCCCCGATGCCCCGGGCCGGCGGCGGATCTGCCGGTTGCTGGAGGGCCGCTTCCAGGTCTTTCACTGGGCGGCCTTGGTGGGGATGGTCGTCGGCATCGGCTTCGGCGGCTTGAGCCTGCGGGCCACGTCTCGGGCCAGGATCGGCAACGACCGCCGGGCGGCTTCGAAGGTCAATCGGTGGTCGCGAGGCAGGACGATCAGGTCGATCCCCGGGGGCAGCTCGGCCTTGGAGAGCCGGAACGCCTCGCGGATGATCCGCTTGAGCCGGTTCCGCGCCGAGGCCGCCCGGATTCGCTTCCGGGGAACCGCGATCCCGAGCCGGGCATGGTCTCGCCCGTTCTCGACTCCATGGACGATCAGGAAGGGGTCGGAGACGGACCGTCGGCGTTCGAAGGCGCGGCGGAAGTCGTCGGGGCTCTTAACCTTTTCGTGGGGGCGGAACGAGGCCGGGGAGGTCATGTTGGGCGCTTGCTTTCCGGATTCGAAACAGGGAATTCGTCAGTCGGCTTCGCGAGCGGATCGACCAGCTCGATCTCCCTGGGCAGGGGGAGCCGCTCTCGGATCAGCCTCGCTCGACGCATGAGATGCCAGATCAGGAAGACGCCCAGCAGGGCGATCGTGACCAGCGCCGTCAGGCTCAGCGAGAAGATGGCCCGGCCGACCTTCTTGCGGACCTCCGGGGATTCTTCATCCAGGATCCGACGCAACTGGCTGCGCCGAGGTTCGTCGGCCTTTGCCGGCGGATTCGCATCGGAAGCCATGGGGATCGTCTCCCCTTTTCAATTTTAGGGCTCTTGTTGAGAATCATCGGCTTCGAGAAGCCCTTGAAGGTCCGAGGCTAGGCCTCGGAGGTTCTGGTGAACCTCCTTCAATTGATCGCACAGGCGAAGGATTACCTCCACCCCGGCCAGATTGACCCCCATGTCGCGCTGGAAGCTCAGGATCGTCCAGAGCCGCCGGATCTGCGCGGGCTCGTATCCTTCCGCCGAGGCTTCGGGATCGCTCGAGACGTGGATGAAGCCCATCGACTCGTAGCGGATCAGGACCTGGGGCGAGACCGCGAGCTTCTGGGCAACCTGGTCTCGCGGGATGATTCGTCGGCTCATGGTGTGTCGGCCCACCTGGGTCGTTCGTCGTCTTGTCGATCACTCGGTCACGCTCGGAAGTCCATCTCGGCGATCGCTCGATCGCCTCACCAGAGCCCCTCTCGCGGATTGGAGGGGTTCCGAGATTGGAACTCCTCGATGAGCTTCCGGCTCTGCTCGTCGATGTTCCTGGGGACCGTCACCTTGAGGACCGCGAACAGGTCTCCGGCGGGCTTCCCGCCCGATGCCGGCACTCCCTGGCCCTTGAGGCGGAGCCGCTGACCGCTCGAACTCCCCGCCGGGATGGGGACCGCCTTCGTGCCGTCGAGCGTGGGGACGTCCACCTTGGCCCCGAGGATCGCCTCCCCGACCGCGATCGGGACTTCCACCGAGAGGTCGGCCCCGTCCCGTTTGAAATAAGGATGCGGCTCGACCCGGATCCGGACGGTCAAATCTCCCGGCGGAGCCCCCTTGCCGCCCGGTTCTCCCTGCCCCTTGAGCCGGAGCTTGGCGCCGGTATCGACCCCCGGGGGAATCTTGACGACCAGGCTTTCCTGCTTGCCCGAGGCCCGCTCGATGTCGAACGTGGTCTCGCCCCCTCGGACGGCGGTCAGGAAGGGGATCGTCAGGTCGGCCTCGACCGAATGGCCGGGGCGAGGTCCGGACTGCCGCCCCCCCCGCACTCGGCCGATCAGGTCGTCGAAGATGCCGCCCCCCCCCTGGACCCGGCCGCCTCCCGCCGACGGCCCGAAGAACTCGCTGAAGTCGATGGTCTCGTAGCCCGGTTCGCCGAACCGCGAGGTCCAGTCGGCCGCGCTCGCCCGAGGTCCCGCCCCGGCCGCCGCCATCCCCTCGAAGGCGGCGTGGCCGTAGCGGTCGTAGGCCGCCTTCTTCTCGGCGTCGGAGAGGATGTCGTAGGCATTCTGGGCTTCCTTGAACTTGCTCTCGGCCGTCTTGTCTCCCGGATTGACGTCCGGATGATACTTCCGCGCCATCGCCCGATAGGCCTTCTTGATCTGGTCGGCCGTGGCCTCTCGGGGAACTCCCAGAACTTCGTAGAAGTCTCGCTCGGGCATCGCCTTACCGATCTTTCAGGGGCCGTCCGACATCGGAGCCGGACATGATAATCGCGACCAGATCACACCAGGAAGTTTACCGCCGGAATCCGTGAAGATTCAAGCGTGTACGAAACGCCTGTATATTAATATCGACCAAACCAGCCGGAAGGTTCAGCCGACTCGATCGGCCGGGGAGCGAGAGTACCGTGTCCACTCCTCGCGAAACTCAAACTGATACGACATGGGAATTTCTCGTATACTTGGACGGTAGTGAAATCGAGGAGGTGTGACGGTGGGACAGAAAATCATTGAAGGGACGTGGGAACAGGTCAGGCGGCGAGGGAGAGAACTGGCCGGGCATCGGGTCCGCGTCACCGTGCTCGACGAGTTCACGGTTCCGGCCGATCCGACATCTCAAGAGAAGCTCGCTGAAGAGGCGTTCAAGCAGCACCTGCTCGCTTCAGGACTCGTGAGTCGGCTCCCGTCATCACTCGACATGGGAGCTGACGAGGAAGATGCCCCTATTACCGTTTCCGGCGAACCCGTCTCGGAAACCATCCTTCGCGAGCGTCGGTAAGCGTGAGCGTCTACTTCCTCGATACCAGCACGCTGGTCAAGCGCAATGTCCAGGAGACCGGAACCGCGTGGGTCCGCGACCTGACCCATTCCGGTTCTCCCCATGACCTTTACATTGCTCGCATCTCCGTCGTTGAACTGGTTGCCGCCATCAGTCGACGCGAACGAGGGGGGCATCTGACATCAGCACAGGCTGCCGCCGTCATCGGGCACTTTCGCAAGCGGCTATCCCAACGCTATATCGTCGTCGAACTCTCACCGGCTCTGTTCGACGAGGCTTCTCGACTGGCCCGGAAACATGGGCTTCGCGGTTACGATGCCGTTCAACTCGCCGCGGCGATGGCGCTCAATCAGTCGAGACTGCCCCGCGGCCTCCCACCCGTAATACTCGTTTCGGCGGACGCGGAGTTGAATCGGGCGGCGGTCGCGGAGGGCTTGCTCGTCGAGAATCCGAATCAGCACCCTTGATTCGTCCCTCGCGATCGATCCGCTCTTCTTTCTCCCTCCAACGCCGCCGTCATGAACACGGCGACACTCGCGAAGGGACGGCGGGATTGCTACAATACTGTTCATGATTGGGAGGGCCGGCCTTCACGAGTTCGCCCCGCGACCGTCTGCTTGGGGCGTGAGGCCGGTCGCGAAGCGGTCCGGGACGGCAAACCGTGGCAGCAGGCGTTGCGATCATCCTGCATGAACGACTGGGAAACTGGTCTCGGCAATTGCGTCCCCGACTCCACGGGCGAGGGGTCCGCTGGTTCGAGACGCGCTCGGCGTCGGATCTCGACAAGGCGGTGGCCCGGCGATCGACGCCCATCGCCGTGATCGACCTGGCGCAACGTTCCCTCGACGGCCTGGCCGACGTGGACCGAATTCGGAAGCTGGCCCCCGGCAGCCTGATCCTGGTGATCGACCCCGACGCGAACGACGAGGTCGCCGAACTGGCCCGAGAGCTTGGAGCCACCCTGGTCTTCTCCGGCGCGGTCCCTCCTCCCGAGGTTTCCCGGTTGCTGAACCGCTGGATCGATCTGGCCGCGTCGCGGACGGGTCGGGAAGGATGGTCGCGGTCCGACGACGGGGACACACTCCCCGAGCCCTGGAACTGGCTGAACCCGTATCTCAAAGGTATTTCCTGACGCCTCGGATCGGGCTCGCCGAGCCGAGGTCTCTTTCTTGCTCCTTTCCCATGGCTGCGGCGAGGCCGCGTGAGGAACCGATTTCGATGTTCGGCAAGACCAACCCGACCCTCACCGAACGCGATGTGCTCGATGCTCTGAAAGGGGTCAAGGACCCCGACCTCGGCCGCGACCTCGTCGACCTGGGGATGATCAAGGACGTCCGGATCGCCGGGGATACCATCTCGCTGGCCGTGAACCTGACCACCCCCGCCTGCCCCCTCAAGGCGCAGATCGAGCGCGACGTCCGCACCGCCCTCCAGAGCCGGCTCCCCGGCGAATGGACCTTCCAGGTCGCCATGACGGCCGACGTGCGCGGCAAGGGGATCCAGGAGAAGGGAGACATCCCGGGGGTCAAGAACGTCATCGCGGTCGGCTCGGGCAAGGGGGGAGTCGGCAAGTCGACCATGGCGGCGTCGATCGCCTTCGGCCTCAGGGCCTACGGCTCGAAGGTCGGCCTGATGGACGCCGACGTGTATGGCCCCTCGATCCCCCACCTCGTCGGGGCGTCAGGGCGGCCGATGGCGAAGGGGGAGCGGATTCAGCCGATCGAGGCCAACGGACTCAAGCTCATGTCGATGGGCTTCCTGCTTGAACCCGAGCGGGCCGTGATCATGCGCGGGCCGATGCTCCATGGGATCATGCAACAGTTTCTCCACCAGGTCGATTGGGGGGATCTGGATTACCTCGTCATCGACCTCCCTCCCGGGACCGGCGACGTCCCGCTGACCCTCTCGCAGAGCCTCCCCCTGACCGGGGCGGTGGTCGTTTGCACCCCTCAGGAGGTCGCGCTGCTCGACGCCACCCGCGCCATCTCGATGTTCCGGCAGCTCAAGGTGCCCATCCTGGGGATGATCGAGAACATGGCCTTCTTCGACATGGCCGCCTACCTCTCCGATCGAGGGAGTGATAGAGCCCGGGAACTGGTCCGCGACAAGGCGCTGTTCAACCGCCCCGAGGACGAGCGGGTCTACCTGTTCGGCCGGGGGGGGGCCAAGCGCAAGGCCGAGGAGATGGGGGTTCCGTTCCTGGGGGAAGTCCCGTTGAACATCATCCTCCGGGAATCAGGCGATGAAGGAAAGCTCGACCACGCGCTCCGCGAAGGCTCGCCGGCCCGTCCTTATCTTCTCGGGGTTGTGGAACAGCTCGCCGCCCAGATCAGCATCCAGAACATCAAGACCCCGAAAATGCCCAAGCTGGAAATCCTGAGTTAAGCCTGGTAATCCCAAATTGGGTTCGTTTCGTCAAAATGTCGGACTCGAAATTGGGTTCGTTTCGTCAAAAGAGGTAACTGAAGAAGTCTCGGCAGAATGCCAGACCCGGGGAAACTGCATCCCCAAATTGGGTTCGTTTCGTCAAAAGAGCAGGGCATCTGCCGGGAAAATCGAGGTCAAGCGACCCAAAAAGCGAACCAATTGATGCGCCGACGAACCAAACGCGGCTCCCAACGCCAAATTGGGTTCGTTCGGCGAAATTACCCATGCCTGGGAATTGGCTCTTCTCGGGCAAATTGGGTTCGTTCGGCGAAATTCCCAGTTCTGGGAAATTGGGTTCGTTCGCGTATTCTGTTCGGCGCGTACCACCGGTCGGCCCCGCCGAAATCGCCGACCGTAGGTCTCCGATGCCTGCTTCACGAAATTGGGTTTGTTCGCGCAAATTGGGTTTGTTCGCGCAAAATCTCAAGAGGCAAAGAAAGCCGAGATTACCGAGGCTCATCATCTAAAGATTTTCGTCGATTGACCAACCCGTAAAAACCGGTGACGAACGACCCCACGAACCAGCAGATCGAACAAACCGCCACCACATCATACCAGTTCGGGTCGGACCAGTTTTCGGCGATCAAGCATCCGAGGATGCCCATCATCGGGCCGATCATGAGGACCGAGAGGAGATCGGTCCGCCGCCACCAGGCCGCGAGGATGGCCAATCCGGTGAGAAGGCTGTGACTGACCCAGAACGGAATTGCGATTCCATTGAGCAGCTTGAACGCATCGGGCCGAACATGTGGCCCGAATCCGAAATTAAGGAGACTCTCGATGTCTCCACGGCCGGCCAGGATGAGGCCCGAAACGGCAACCCAGATGAGCAGGAGTGGCGCGACGATCCAGGGACACGGATCGGGAAAACGACGAGCGTTGTTCATTTCTCTTCTCAGACGTCGATCGCGGATCGTCGTGGGTTTGTCATGACTTCTACACACTCGTTGCCGGCAGGAGCGACGGGCTGGAGCTGAAAAGTTGAGAGTAAGTTAGGGTCACGGCATCTCAATGCGTCACGACCTTCGCCGTCTTTGGCTACCTCAAGTGCTGCTTCAAGAACCGGATTCAATTGAAAATCGGGCATCACTTCCCTGAGTAGTTCATACTTCATGTCAATTTTTGCATCACGAATACCCTTTTCGTGCTTCAAAGCGTTGTGAAATAGATTAAGGCAGGACGAATCATCCGTAGATGGAAACGCCCACCGCGAGAGCGGCGTTCTTGAGCTTCCCGTCGAGAGTTGCGAGCGGCAGCCCTCGCCGCATCGCGAGTTCGAGATATGCCGCATCGTAGGCGGAGAGGTTCTGCGAACGGGCGAGGGCCAGCGTGCCGCTCCAGGCGTGGGACGCCGTCTCTCCGTCGACTTCGATTGAGAGCGTTTCAAGAATGCCCAACCAGGCCGTCGCCTGGGCTTCAGTGGAGCGTTTCCTCCGCTCGCCGACGAGCACCGTGTTGGCCACTTCGAGCGGCCAGAGCGAGGGGACGACGGCACGCCCTGCTTCAAGATCCGTAAGGACCGCATCGGCGTAGTCGTTCGATTCGTCGGCGAAGTACCAAGCCATCGTGACCGAGCCGTCGAGGACAAATTCCTTTGGCTTCTTCATCGCAACTCCATTCGCGGTGCGGGTTCAGCGGGAGGACACTTAGAAGCGTCGTCCTTCTTCAATCATCTCGCGAATCGTGATGCCGGGCCCCAGCGTGGGAGCGCTCTCTTTCTGAAACCGTTTCATCGCCTGAACGGCATCCTTCGGCGTCGTCTGGGGCTTCACGCTTTCGGGAGGGACGAGGACGGCCATGGGCACGCCACGTTTCATGATGGTGATTCGCTCACCCTTGGCCACCCGC
Organism: uncultured Planctomycetales bacterium; assembly: GCA_937997355.1. Classification (GTDB taxonomy): domain Bacteria; phylum Planctomycetota; class Planctomycetia; order Isosphaerales; family Isosphaeraceae; genus CALKTZ01. The sequence goes on from CALKTZ010000422.1 coordinate 12,677, forward strand.
TCCAGGAGCTGGGGCAGGTGCGTCTTCGCTTCGTAGGACCCGATAGACGATTCCATGACGTCTCCATTCAGTCGACTAGTCTAAGGACCAGTCTATCTTAGTTTGAATCGTAGGCCAAGGAGAATCCGCACGCACGACATACCTCATGCACAGATTGTATGACAACTCCTCAACCGAGCGATGGAATCTTTCACGAATTCCGTCCACAACAGGGGTTATCCACCACGGACGGCCCCCCAATCGCGCCGTCGCGACAAATCGCTTAAGCAGACCTTCCGGCGCTGCGCCTGTCGCCGTGCATCAGCAGGGTTGGCCCTTGAGGATCGGGTCGTGCCAGAAGTCGCCGGCTTCGAGGAGGGCGTCGGCCTCGGGCGGTCCCCAGCTATGCGGCTCGTAAAAGTGGAGCGGGGTGCGGTTGTCGAGGATCTGGCCGACGATCCGCCAGGCCGATTCGACGGTATCCTCGCGGGCGAATGAGGTAATATCTCCTTCCATCGCCTCGCCGAGCAGGTGCTCGTAGGGGCTCTTCTCCTCGGGTTCGGGGAGGTCGCAGGCGAGAAGCTCGACCGACTCGCCGATCACGGGATCGCCGGTCGCCAGGATTTCGGCCCCCAGGCCGATGGCGAAATCGGGACTGATCCGGAACCGCAGGTGGTTCTGCGACGCCGGTTGGCCGAAGACGGACGGGGGCCGGCGGAGCCTCGCGAAGACCTCGCAGCAGGTCTCGGCCAGGAGCTTGCCGGCCCGGATGTAGAACGGGACGCCGTGCCACCGCCAGTTTTCGATGTGGAGGCGGACGGCCGCGTAAGTCTCGACTGTGGAATCGGGGGCGACCCCTTTCTCATCGCGGTAGCCCCGGAACTGGCCGCGGACGACGTCGTCCGGCTGGAGCGTCGGGATCGCCCGGAGGACCTTGGCCTTCTCGTCCCGGACCGAGTCGCGATCCGAGCCGACCGGGGGTTCCATCGCCAGCCCGGCGAGGATCTGGAGCATGTGGTTCTGGATCACGTCGCGGATCGCGCCGGCCTGCTCGTAGAAGTTACCTCGCCCCTCGACGCCGAAGTTCTCGGACATCGTGATCTGCACGCATTCGATGTGATGGCGATTCCAGATCGGCTCCAGGAACGCGTTGGCGAACCGGAAGAAGTGCAGGTTCTGCACGGGGCGTTTGCCGAGGTAGTGGTCGATCCGAAAAATCGAGGATTCGTCGAAATTGCTCAGCAGGATGGCGTTCAGCTTCTCGGCGGATTCCAGGTCGCGGCCGAACGGCTTCTCGACGATGACCTTCGCCCCCTGGGAGCAGCCGGACCTCCCGAGCTGCTCGACAACCTCCCCAAAGAGTGAGGGGGGGATCGCCAGATAGTGGGCCGGGTGCCGGGCCGGGCCGAGTTCCTGGCGCAGCGCCTGGAAGGTGGCCGAATCGTTGTAATCGCCATCGACGTACCGGAGCCGCTCGCAGAGCCGGGCGAACGCGGCCTCGTCCACGCCCCCGTGATGTTCGAGGCTGCTGCGCGCGCGGTCCTTCAACTGGTCGAGGTTCCAGCCCGCCTTGGCCACGCCGATGACCGGCACGTCGAGATTGCCTCGCGAGGCCATCGCTTGCAGGGCGGGGAAGATCTTCTTGTAGGCGAGGTCTCCGGTCGCTCCAAAGAAGACGAGTGCATCCGATGCCGGGGCGGCCATGGGCTCGATTCCTTCTTGTATCTTTGCGGAAGCGGAAGATGGACGGGCGATGTCCGAGACAATTCGGATCTCGCAACTTTCACTCCAAACGCCGAGCCGGCCCGGCCGAATGTCAGCGGATCACCGGCGAGAACGACAGTCGACCG
>CALKTZ010000423.1 GCA_937997355.1 uncultured Planctomycetales bacterium
TTTTCCGGGCGAGCCTCGGGTTTCCCGGTGGCGTTGCGGGCCGTGCTCAGGAGCCATTCCGGCCCGACGACGGCGACCAGATTAAAGGGGCGCTCCCGGTTGCGTCGCAGGATGGCGGTCCGCAGGGTGAGGAGCTCATGGGTCTCCTTGTGGCGGAACCAGATCTCGCGAGTTCCGGCGGTGATGGTGATCACGAGGATCGCGATGAGGAAGACCGCCAGGATGAGGCGTTGGCGGTCATCGCGGCGCCGCCCCCACTGGTTGATTTTCCGGGTGAGGATGACGAGGACGAGCAGGAGGTCGAGGGCCAGGTGGAGGCCGAGGGCCGTGGCGGCGCTGGCCTGGCCGTGGAGCAGGTCGTCGAAGGCTTCCCGGAGGCTCAGGCTCACCCACCAGGCGACGCAGGCGGCGGTCGCCGGGGCGAGGATGGTCAATGATCGAACCGGGAGTCGGCGATTGACCAGGTCGGCGACCGCCTGCGCGGCGAGCAGGCTCAAGGGGATGAGCAGGAACAGGTCGAGCGTGGCCTGGGGCGCGCCGGGCCAGAGGTTGGGGGCGATCGCCGCGACCGACAGCCAGATGACCCAGAGGGCTCCGCTCGTCGCCTCCGGGCTGTTGTCCTCGTAGATGAGGGCCTGCCGGATCGACCGGGCGGCACCGAAGATGGCCAGCGGGACGCTCGCCGGCGCGAGGTCGATGAGCCGAGAAATCAGCCCTGTATCGGGGCGATCGACCATCCGGCTTTCGAAGGAGGCGGCGAGAAGTGCGTAGTAAGACTCCCAGCCATGGGCGTGGAACATCATCAAATGCCAGGGCAAGGCCACGGCGGCGGCCATCCCCAGGCCGATCAGCCCATGGAGCAAGCTCTGACGTTCCCGCCAGAATGGCTTGATCCAGGCCCATCGCGATGTCGAGGCGGGGATCGGCAGCGTCTGGGGGCCGGCGACTCTCGGGAGGCCGGCCCGGAGATAGGCCTGGTGGAGGATCACGATCGGGATGACCAGGAGCCCGAACCAGGCCATCGAGAGGAGCGAAAGCCCCAGGGCCACGCCCCCGGCGACCGCCCAGAATTTGGGACCTGCCCAGGGCCAGGGACCGGCCGATTCCGCGATCGTCCGCTCGTGCCAGCCGTAGCAGAGGAGCGATGCGAGGGCGCCCGCGAGGGCGAGCGTCGTGGGGGATGCCACCTGGAGCCGGAGCAGCAGCTCGTGATTGAAACCCACCAGCAGCGCGGCCGTGAGCCCCAATCCGCCCCCGCGCCAGAGTCGGCCGTGGAGATAGACCAAAACCACCACGATCCCCCCCGCGATATAGCTCGGCAAAACGCCCGCCAGCGGAGAACGCTCGCTGCTGAGCCAGAATCCGATCGATTCGAGCCAGGCGTAGAGGGGGGGCTGATAGGCGATCGTCCGGTAGGCCGCCGCTTCCTGCACCGAGGAGATCGAGGCGGCGTCGGGGACCTGATCGAGGACGTAGCCCTCCAGGATCGCCAAGCCGCGGAGGCCCCACCAGGGTCCCGGGGGGGTGAGATCCCAGGCATTCAACGCCACCAGGCCGGGGAGGACGGCGATCAGGACGACGAGCGGGAAGAACATCGCCGACCGAGGTGCGGGGGGGATGAGCGAGCGGGACGTCGAATAGGCGACCCGGTCCGGCGAGATGCGTCCCGAAGGATTGGCCCGCGTCGAACCGCGTATGCGACTCCTCGACGAAACGTCGCGACCCGGTTGCCCGACGGCAGTACTTTCCTGAGGCGGACGGCCCGATTCCATGAGGCGGATTCATCCCTGCGATGAGAATGACGAGCTCACCGTCGGTGAACGTTCGTCGTTTCCATTGTTCGGGGGCTTTCCTAAAACTTACCACAACGGTCCCGTTCTCGGGATAGAGACTCGGATTCGCCATCGAGTCGTTTCCCCGAATGATGCGGGTCCGACCCCGATCGAGTGTCGACTTATTGTCTTGTGACGATTGCGATTGCCGCGTAAATTGGGAGAAATTGCCGCGTGATCGGATCTGCCCGGTATTCCGGACACCGATCGCGATGAAGCAGGATGCTTCATTTCGTGCATGGATTTAGGTAGAGGCGTCGCGCGGTCGTTTCGGACTTTCGCGACGAGAATCATGCGCCGCATTCAAGCTCCCGCATC
>CALKTZ010000424.1 GCA_937997355.1 uncultured Planctomycetales bacterium
GAACGGGGCCTCGCCGATGATGTCGGGATTATTCCGATCCTCAACCCATTCACTCCCCACGATTTCGCCGCGAGTATTGATGTCCACGGCGCTGATCCGATCGTCCTTGGGGGTCACCACCTGAATCTTCCTGGCCGGCGACTCGGCGGCGTGAATGAACGCTCCGGCATTGAATGTGGCCAGAATGATCGCAAAGAACTTGGCGTACCCCATATAATGTCCTTAGTCTCGTGATGCCACGTTTCCTCGGTCAACGCCGCTCAAGCTGCTTAATTATACACGATTTCCCTGATTTTGGGGGTGATTGAGCCTTGGAGTCATGCCCGTTGACTTGTCATCCCGATCGGACGTATGTCATACTCGGTTTATCCCCCCATCACAAGGATCGCGTATCGCGCGACGCTTTCATGGCGACCGGCGAACGGAGGTCAAGGCCATGAGCTCACTCCTCGCATCGCGGGTTCGAATCGGCGCCTGGCTCTGCTGCATCGGCCTGTTGATGAGTGGGATTTCGCCGAATCCGTGCCGAGCGGCCATCACGCGTGAAGAGGTGGAAAAGGCGATCCGGGAAGGGGTTCGCTACCTCAAGGGGGAGCAACGCCCTGATGGTTCCTGGGCGGAGGCGGCCGAGGAAGCGAAAACCGGCACCACCAGCCTGGTCACGCTCGCCCTGCTGACCGCGGGAGAAAGACCCGACGAGCCGCATGTCCGCAAGGCGCTTCAATATCTCCGGAAATTCGGCCCCGACGAGTTACGCAAGACGTACTCCATCGCCCTCCAGACGATGGTCTTCGCGGCGGCGGAACCCGAACGAGACTTGCTCAAGATCACGGCCAACGCCACCTGGCTCGAACGGGCTCAAATCAAGCCGAGCGACGGCGTCAACTGGCCCGGAACCTGGACCTATTCCGACCTGAAGCGCGGAAAATACGGCGACAACTCGAACACGCAGTACGCCCTCCTTGGGCTGCACGCCGCCAGCGAGGTTGGGGTCGAGATCAATCCCAAGACCTGGGAATTGGCCCGGCAGTACTGGGAGCGTTATCAAAAACACGATGGAAGCTGGACCTATCACCCCGATACCCCGAACTCGACGGCAAGCATGACCTCCGCCGGTGTCTCCAGCCTCGTGATCACCGGGATGAGGCGTTTCCAGGGCCAGGAATACCTTGAAGGGGAAGTCATCCACAACTGCGGAAAGGGGGGGACAAATCCGAATTTGAATCGCGGGATCGACTGGCTGGCTCGCCATTTCCAGGTCGGCCAGAATTACGGGATGGGACAGCAATGGAAATATTACTATCTCTACGGCCTGGAGCGAGCGGGGAGGCTCGCGGGAATTCGCTTCTTTGGCCAGAACGACTGGTATCGGCAAGGGGCCGAGGAGATCGTCCACAACCAGGTCCCTCTCTCGGGATTCTGGACCGGCATCCACACCGAGAAAGATCCCCTGGTCTCGACCAGCTTCGCGATCTTGTTCCTCTCGAAGGGACGTGCCCCCGTCCTGGTGAACAAGCTACGCCACCTCCCCGCGCGAGATTGGGACAATGATCCCGACGACATCCGCAATCTCGTCTCGATCGTCTCGCGAGACTGGAAGACCCTGATGACCTGGCAGGTCGTCGACCCGAATTCCGCGACGCTCCAGGATATGCTCCAGGCGCCCATCGTCTTCATCACGGGCCATTCCGCGCCGATTTTCTCCGACATCGCCAAGAAGAATCTCCGCGATTTCGTCGATCAAGGGGGATTCATCCTGGCCGATGCCTGCTGTTCGATGAAGGAATTTGACCAGGGCTTCAAGCAGCTCATGAAGGAAATCTTCCCCGAGGAAGAATTTGCCCTCAAGCCACTTTCCGAGGAACATCCCGTCTGGCGTGCCAAGAACCTCCTCTCCCCCGATATCCACCCGCTCTGGGGCATTGAGCACGGTTGCCGCACGGTCGTGATCTATTCGCCCGTCGACCTCTCGTGCTACTGGAACCAGTCGGAGCACAGCCCTTCGAACCCCGCCGTCGTCAAGGCGATCAAGGTCGGGCAGAACATCATCGATTATGCGACAGGCCGGGAGCTTCCCGCCGACAAGCTCACCGAGCGTAAGATCCAGGACTTCAAGGCCGATTCTCCCAAACGAGGCGCGCTGCGAATCGCCAAGCTTCGCCACGCCGGCGACTGGAACATCGCGCCCAAGGCGATCCCCAACCTGATGGAAACGCTCCGCAATCCTCCGCTCAATTACGATGTGGTCCGAAGCCAGAAGGAATTGTTCCCCCAGGATCAGAATCTCGTCTATTACCCACTCATCTACATTCACGGGCGGGCGGCACTCTCCTTCTCGAAGGAAGACCTCGATGCGCTTCGACGGCACATCGACCCCGGCGGGGGGACCCTGTTCGCCGACGCCGCCTGCGGCAGCTCGTCGTTCGACGCCTCATTCCGCCGCTTCGCGGCCGATCTGTTCCCCAACAAGCCCCTCGTCCCGATCCCCAAGGACGACGAACTCTACAAGGTCGGCTTCGACCTCTCCAACTCGGAGTACACCAAGGCTGCGGGGGGAGGCAAGGATTTCCCTCAGCTGGAAGGGATCCAGATCGACGGGCACTGGGTGCTCATCTATTCCAAGAACGATATCGGCTGCGCGCTCGAGCGCAATCAGGCCCTCGACTGCAAGGGCTACACCCACGAGAGCGCCTTGAGGATCGCCGCCAACATCGTCATCTATTCGACGCTTCCATAAGAAAGACGCGAGTGCCTTCCACTTGATCGGTGATCCGATATCCGGTCGCGAGGTGCGGGTTGATCGCGGGGCGGGTCAAGCTCATAATGATTCGTATGACAATCGCCACCTAAGCTTGTGGTAGTAAGGCCCGACGCGATGGTCTCCTGCCCGCCCCGAAGCGGCTGCGAACCGCTTTCGGATCATCCCCGCCTCACATTACCCTAAGCCGCATTTTCCGAGATAGGTTACCGCGATCATGAGTCGTCGACGCGTGGGTCTTTGGCTAATTGGTGCATTTGGAGGAGTCGGAACCACAATCACACTCGGCCTGGCCGCGATGGCCCGAGGGTTAACCGACCGCACGGCGCTGGTCACCGAACTCCCGCTATTCGAGGGTTTATCTCTCCCCGAGCCGGGAGATTTCGTCGTCGGCGGGCACGACATCCGCCAGACCTCTTTCCTGGAATCGGCCGAGGAATTCCGCGCCAATTCGGGAGTCTTCGATTCCGGTTGGATCAACGCGTGCCGGGAGGAATTGCACGCGGCGACCGAGCGGGTACGCCCCGGGACGAAGTTGGGCGGAGGCGCCGCGATCGCCAAGCTAGGGGACTGGGGAGGGCCGAAAATCGCCCATACGGCCAAGCAGGCCGTCGACCAGATCGCGGCCGACCTCGCCGCCTTCGCGGAAACCGAACGGATCGATCATCTGATCGTCTTGAACGTGGCGAGCACCGAGCCTCCGTTCACCCTCGGCGACGTCCACAACCATTGGGATTCGCTCAACTCCGGCCTCGTCGATGGCGGCCCGGAGATCCTCCCCTCCAGCTCGTTGTATGCCCTGGCCGCGCTCCGCAGCGGCCACAGCTACATCAACTTCACCCCCAGTCTGGGAGCGTCCGTTCCCGCTCTCCTGGAACTTGCCGAGGCCACGGGATCTCTCGTCGCCGGGAAGGACGGCAAGACCGGCGAGACGATGATGAAGACGGTGCTGGCCCCCATGTTCGCGCTCCGCAACCTCAAGGTCATGAGTTGGGTCGGCCACAACATCTTCGGCAACCGCGACGGCGTAATCCTCGATGATCCGGTCAACAAGGCGTCGAAGGTCGACACGAAAGACCGTGTGATTTCTGAAATCCTGGGTTATAAACCTTCCTCGCTCGTGACGATCGAATACATCCCCGACATGGGGGACTGGAAAACCGCCTGGGATCACATCCACTTCCAGGGTTTTCTCGGGACAAAGATGACCCTCCAGTTTACCTGGCAAGGGTGCGACAGCCTCCTCGCCGCCCCCCTGGCGATCGACCTCGCCCGGCTGACCGACCTGGAAAAACAACAGGGACGGAGCGGCCTCCTCAGCCATCTGGCATGTTTCTTCAAGAGCCCGGAGGGTTCGGACACGCACGACTTCTTCCAGCAATACTCGATCCTCACGGATCATGTCGAACGGCTGAAACGGAAGGGTTGAGCAGCGGGCGAACGGGCGGTTGATCCGCCAAACCCTGGTGCATCA
>CALKTZ010000425.1 GCA_937997355.1 uncultured Planctomycetales bacterium
CCGACGCCGATACCCAACTGTGCAGCGCGATGACGCTGACCACGCGGAGCCCCGCATCGCCGAGCGCCAGCTTGAGCTCGGCCATGGTGCCCCCCCGCTTCAGGTAGTCGTCGATCTCATCGTTCCAGGGCTCGATCGCTTGATAGCCCGCGCGCCCCGCCACCTCGATTTTCTTCAGGAGCGGCGTCGGCCGGATCGTGCTGGTGTTCAGGCAGTAAATGAATTCGCTCATCATGATCTCTCGGGACGGGTACTCGGCGATCAGTCGATTCGTTGCCTGTAGGGCGGGGGCGTCCGGTCGGGGAGGAAGACCATCCCGGCATCATCGGCGATGTGAAGCCCGGCGTCGACGAGGAGATTGACCCCGTTGACGTTTCGGGCCGAAGGAGACGCGAGATAGGCCACGGCCGCGCCGATCTCCTCGGTGGTGACGATGTTCCGCAATCCGGCCGGGAAATCGGGCAGGCCGTGCCGTGCCTGGAGCTCCCGCTCGCCCGGCGTATCGACCCAGCCGGGGGAGACCAGATTGCAGCGGACCCCACTGTCGAGATACTCGGCCGCGACCTGCCGGGTCAGCCCCAGGAGCCCGGCCTTGCTCACGACATAGGAGAATAGCCCCGGCATCGGCCGGGTGGCGCGGGTCGAGCCGATATTGATGATCGAGCCCCGGCCGCGACGCAACATCGGCAGGGCCGCCTTGATCCCCAACCACGCCCCCTTGAGGTTGATATTCAGCGTGAGATCCCACAACGCCTCATCCGTGGTCTCGACGGTCCCCCTCGGGCTGATCCCCGCGCAATTGACGAGGAGGTCCAGCCGCCCCCAGCGGGCCTCGATCCGCTCAATCCCGGCCTTCCAATCGTCGGCCTTGGTGACGTCGATCGGCAACCCCAGCGTCTCGACCCCGCGTTCGGCCTCGATCCGGGCGGCCGAGTGGACAACTTGCTCCCCCCGAACGTCCGCGAGGGCCACCCGGTGGCCGGCCCCGGCCAGGGCCGAGGCGATCCCGAATCCGATCCCCTGCGCGGCCCCCGTGACGAGAGCGACCGAAGACCCCTCACTGCGTTCCGTCGGCATCATCTGTAGGACTCGTTTCCTCGCCGGATTCCAGGATGTCGGCCGCCCGAGCGATCGAACATGGTCCATCGATCCGCACAAGCTCACGGGTCATCATGGCGGCTCGCAAAATGCCCGTCAACCGGCTCAGTTGGATTTCAAGCCCATTCAGCCCTTATCCTTCACGGGCTTTCCCCGGACCAGGGTCTGGGATTTCCCCTCCTGCACGACTTCGCCCGCCTGATTCAGCACCCGGCGATACCATGTGACGATGCCGCGACGCCCCCGCGCTTGCGGCTCCAGCGCCTCGACGGTGGCGGTCGAATGGATCGTATCCCCGAAGTGAATCGGCCGTAAAAATTTCCACTCCTGGATTCCCAGGAAGGCCAGGGTATCGACTTTCAACGCCTGGGTTATTAATCCGGTCGAGATCGCCAGGCCCAGCAACCCATGCGCGACGGGACGCCCGAACGGCCCTTCCCTGGCCGCTTCATGGTCTACGTGGAGCGGATTATAGTCCCCCGTGAGCCCCGCGAAGAGGACCACGTCGGCCTCCGTGATGGTCCTGCGCGGGCTTTCCCATTCGTCCCCAATCACTAAATCATTGAAATTGAGAATCGGCCAAATTTTTCGAGTCACAGCATGATCCTCCGGTCGTACATTCCACAGGGCGATTTTTGCACACCTGCTGATCATTCTCTCGGCATGCACCAGAACGAAGTGCTGGTTTTCTTCGGCTTAGCCGCGATAATGGAGATGCGTTCGGCACGCGCCTTTTCATGTGGCGGACGGCGTGTAAAAACAACCCGATCCACTTCAAATTCATTGCCCCCATGGGAACGTCTTCCTTCGAGAAGATACCCGAACGTTGAAATGAGAACGAATACCAACTCGTTTTCAATCAAAATGAATGTTTGTTGGTTGCGGCGCGGAAAATGCTCATGTCTCCAATCCGTTCGGTAAAATCGGAAGCATCCTTAAGAAGCATCGATGAGGGTCAGACCCCATCCTGGATGAATGATCAGGAGCAGTTGACGATGGCTCGTCCGTACCGCGTTGTAATCGCCGATGATGAGAAATCCGTCGCCGCCGGCCTGCAAAATCAACTGGAATCGCTCGGGTATGACGTCGTCGCTGTCGTCAATGATGGCCAGCGTGCCGTGGAATTGTGCCGCCGGATCGTCCCCGACGCCGTCTTCCTGGATATCGAGATG
>CALKTZ010000426.1 GCA_937997355.1 uncultured Planctomycetales bacterium
GGCTCGCGATCGCATGCGCCCGGTCGATCATTTCCAGCGAGGTGACGCAGACCGGGCATCCGGGACCATGCACCAGCTCGACCCCGTTTGGCAGGATCTTGTCGATCCCGTATTTCACGATCGTGTGGGTCTGGCCGCCGCAGACCTCCATGATGGTCCACGGCCTCGTAACGGTTCGGGCGATCTCCGCCGCCAGCTTTTTGGCTCCCTCGCCGTCTCGGTATTCATCGAGATATTTCATGGCGGTCCCCCCGCGATTGTCTTCGGCTGGGCGACATAGGATTGCGATTCGCGGGCCCGGTGCCTTTCCGGGGGCTCCCATTCCTTCGGGATCGGCGGGGGGCTCAGCTCGTCGAGCTGGTCCATCCCTTCGAGGAACTCGAAGACCCGCCGGGCCTCGGCCTCGTCGATTTTGGAGAGCGCGAAGCCGACATGGACCAGGACGTAGTCGTCAACCTGGACGTCCGCGACATGCTCCAGGCAAACTTTCTTGGAGATCCCGCCGAACTCGACCTTGCCCATGAGGACGTCGTGTTCGCGGAAGACGGTCTTCACTTTTCCCGGAATTCCAAGACACATGGGGATGAACCCCTCAGGTCAGGACCAGGGCGGACAAGATCCGCCGATTGGATTGGGAGCCGTTTTAGTGACGCATGTCTCGTGCCGCCGCGATGGCAATTTGGCCCAGGCTGAGTCCGCCGTCCCCCGGAGGAACCCGGCGATGACGGAACGTTTGGAAGTTTTCCTCCGCGAGTCGGTCGAGGATTTCGGTCGTGAGCAGGGCGTTCTGGAACACACCGCCGCTCAGGGCCACCTGATTGATGCCGGTCTGCCGGCGCAGTCGTGAACAAACCTCGGCCACGATCTCGGCCAGGGTCGAATGGAAGCGGCGGGCGATGAACGCGGGTTGGACGCCGCGTCCGACCTCGGCGGCCACCTGGACGATCATCGGCCGTACGTCGATCGTGAGCGGGGCTCCCTCCCCGCTGATCTCATCCAGCTCAAACGGATAAGCCGGGGCGGCTGTCCCACGCGAGGCCAGCCATTCCAATTCGATGGCGGCCTGTCCTTCGTAGGTCACGCGGTCGTGCAGCCCGATGATCGAAGCCAGGGCGTCGAACAGCCGGCCGACGCTCGACGTCAGCGGGGCGTTGAGCTTTCGTTCGATCAGACGGTGGACCGTCGCGAGCGCAAGGGCCGGCACTCGATCCCGCAAAGGCCGATCATCGAGGCCGGCATCAGCCAGGTAGGCCGATGCCATGCGCCAGGGTTCGCGGATCGCCTGTTCGCCCCCCGGCATGGGGATGTTGCGGAAGTACGCCGCGCGGCGGAACTCTCGGCAATCGCCGACCAGGAATTCGCCCCCGTAGCCGGTGCCGTCGAAGATGACGCCGATGGCGTCCCCCTGGAGGTGGTTATCCGCCAGGCAACTCGCCAGATGGGCGTGATGGTGTTGCACCGCGAGCCTGGGGATGGAGCCGTCTCGTTCGCGATCGATAGCGTATCGGGTCGAGGCGTAGTCGGGGTGGAGGTCGTGGACGATCAACTCGGGGCGAAGTTCGAAGAGCCGCTCGTAATGGTCGATCGATTCGACGTAGGCCCGGTAGGCTTCGTAATGATCGAGATCGCCGAGGTGATGGCTCAGGAACGCGTGACGTCCCCGGCCGAGCGCGAAGGTCGATTTGAGCTGCCCCCCGAGCGCGAGGATCGGCCGTCGGCAGGCCAGGGGAAGGTCGAGGGGGAGGGGGGCGTCCCCCCTTGAGCGTCGGATGGGCAGCTCGAAGCCGCCGACGATCCGCGTGACCGAATCGTCGCAACGGAGTTCGATGGGGCGGTCGTGGGTCAGGAAAAGGTCGGCGATGGTGTTCAGCCGAGCGAGGGCGTCCTCGTCTCGATAGGCGATCGGCTCGTCCGATTGATTGCCGCTCGTCATGACCAGCGGGAGGCCGAGGTCGTGCAGGATCAGGTGGTGAAGCGGCGTGGACGGGAGCATCACGCCGAGCGTCGGATTGGCCGGGGCGACGGAGGACGCGACGGCGGCATCGAGGCGCCGACGCAGCAGCACGATCGGCCGTCGGGGCGAATTGAGGAGGGGGGCTTCGTCGCCCGTGATTTCACAAAGTTCCCGAGCGGCGGCCAGGTCGCGCGCCATGACGGCGAACGGCTTGTCGTCGCGTTGCTTGCGCCGCCTGAGCTCCCGCACGGAATCCTCGTCATCGGCCAGGCAGGCCAAGTGATAGCCCCCCAATCCTTTCAGGGCGAGGATCTTGCCGGCCCGGAGCGCGGCCTCGGCCTCGGCGAGCGGATCTTGCGAGTCGATCGATCGGCCGTTCGCGCCGACGAGCGACAGCCGAGGCCCGCAGGCCGGGCAGGCGGTGGGCTGGGCGTGGAACCTTCGATCGCGCGGATCGTCGTATTCCGCCCGGCATGCCGGGCACATGGCGAACGGCCGCATGGTCGTCCGCTCGCGGTCGTAGGGGACTCCCCGGATGATCGTGAGCCGGGGGCCGCAATTCGTGCAGTTGAGGAACGGATAGCGGTAGCGTCGATCGCGCGGATCGAACAGTTCTTGAAGGCAGGCCTCGCAGGGGGCCACGTCCGGCGAGATGAAGATCGGCGCGGTGAGGTCGAACCGGCTCGGCTCGATCCGGAACGTGCGCTCCCCCACCGAGGCTTGCTCTGTCCATCGCAGCTCATCGATGTGAGCCAGCGGAGGCGGCTTCAATTGCAATTCGTCGACGAAACGATCGAGGAAGCGGGCTTCCCCCTCCACCTCGATCAGCACGCCGCCGGCCTGATTCCTCACGAAGCCGTGAAGCCCGTACCGGGTCGCGAGATCGTGGACGAAGGGGCGGAATCCCACTCCTTGAACGATGCCGCTGATGGCAATCGCGCGACGATCCATGCGGGTGGCCTCGGGACTAGGCACCCTTGATCGAACGGTCAAGCTGCATTCCGTGCAGACGTCCGCCGGACGCGGCGAAAAGCGCCGCGACCCAGCATCTCGACGCAAGTTTTGATTCAACTTACCGATGAACCGGGGGGCAACAAACGCGCGCCGCGTTTCGCCCGATGGACAAACGCTCCCAGATATCTGGAAGGCACCTTGCCTCTTCCGGAAGTATCGCGCGGCGGTTGCGCAATGTCAACATTCGAGAGGGGAGTATGTCTTAAATAATTCGTTGACTCATGTCGAAAAAAACTTCTCGCCTCCCTCGCGTCATTTTTGTGACGGATGGTAATTATCATGTATAGAATACGATTTGTCGTGCGTCGGTTCCCCGGTCGCTTCCCGCGCTCCGCCCGAACCGAGGAATTTCGTTTCACGATCGGCTGTTCACGCTCGCCCCGACCGCAAACGTCGACTTCCCGTAGATTCTCCCGCCTCATGGACCGATACCCAACGTCGGCGAACCCAGGCCCCGAGGGGATGGCATTGTGACGAACGGACGATTCACGATCCCGCTCGCGTTGCTGCTCCTGGCGGTTGTGCCGTTTCGGTCGTCCGCGAGCGCTCCGGAGAATTCGTCCGCGAAAGACGCCCCGTCGTTCGAACAAAACATCCGGCCGATCGTCGAGGCGAAGTGCCTGCGATGCCACGGCGCGAAATCCCGGAAGGCCGATCTCGACCTCGGCACGCCGGAAGGATTCCTCAAGGGGGGGGAATCCGGCCCGGTGATCGTGGCCGGCAGGCCGGACGAGAGCTTGCTCTTCGAGAAGGTTCACGACGGATCGATGCCCCCCGGCAAGAAGGGCCGGCTCGGCCCGGCCGAGGTGGAATCGATCAAACGATGGATCGAGGCCGGGGCCAAATTCGCGTCGAAGCCGGGGGTCGAGACCAGGCCCGCCGTCGCGTCGGTCTCTCAGCATGATGTCATCCCGATCCTGCTCCGGCGCTGCACGGCCTGTCATGGCCTGCACAAACAAGAAGGGAACCTGGACCTGCGGACGAAGGGGTCCATGCTCCGGGGGGGGAAATCGGGGCCGGCGATCGTCGAGGGGAAGCCCGAGGCGAGTCGACTGATCGCCCGGATTCATGCGGGTGAGATGCCGCCGAAGGATCGGCTCGTCGAGGCGAGCGTGAAGCCGATCGAGGATGCGGAAACCGAAACACTCAGGCGATGGATCGAGGCCGGAGCACCCGAGGTGGCCATCCAGCCGGATGTGGCGAGCAATACCCCTGATCCGCTCGTCCCCGAGAAGGATCGCGAGTTCTGGGCCTTCCGTCCCCCTCAAAGAGTGCTCCCGCCGGTTGTGCGACACGTCGAGCTGGTCCGCAACCCGATTGACGCGTTCATCCTCCGGAAGCTTGAGGAGAAAGGTCTCACGCTCGCCCCCGATGCGGATCGCGCGACCTTGCTCCGC
>CALKTZ010000427.1 GCA_937997355.1 uncultured Planctomycetales bacterium
CAGCCTGAGCCTCGTGACCATTTTCGACAAGCAGCTCGAGTCGGGCTGGTTCATCCTCTCGCCCCCCGGCCTGCTGGGGTTCATCATCCTGCTCATCGCCAACATCGCCGAGGTGAATCGGACGCCATTCGACTTGCCCGAGGCCGAGTCGGAAATCATCGCCGGATATCACACGGAATATTCCGGCATGAGGTTCGGGCTGTTCTTCCTGGCGGAGTATCTGAGCGTCTTCGCGGTCAGTTGCCTGATGACCGTGCTGTTCCTGGGAGGGGGCGCCCCCTTCTTCTGGAGCGACTTCCCCGCGAACCTGGTTGGTGATACCACAATCTCTTACTGGCTCGTGAACGCGATCCTGATCCCGGTCTTCTTGCTCAAGGTGCTCGGCTTCATCTTCGTGATGTTCTGGGTGCGGGCGACCTTGCCTCGCATGCGGGTCGATCGCCTGATGAACTTCGCCTGGAAGTACCTCGTGCCGCTCTGCATCATCAACGTCATGATCGCCGCGATCTGGTTTGAAGTCGTGCTCCGGCCCGGCGCGGTGACCTTGCGGAACTGGGGGATCGGGACCCTGATCACCGCTCCCCTGGTGATCCTCGCCGTGTGGGCCGTGTTCCGGATCAATCGAGTGGAGGCCGAGAAGGCGCCGCGAGCCGATTGGCCGACGATCGGCTCGATGCGAATGCCGCCGCTTCCCTCATCCAAACGGTCCTTGAAGGTCTGATCCCGAGTCAATCGGTGCCATCGATCGACGGCTCCCTCAGAAGATGTCTCTCGTTCTCGCCGAAACTTCCAGAGTTTGCCCCCTCGAAGCTCGTCGATTCGATACCGCGAGCGGACAGCACAAGGTTCGGAGACGTTTCCGTGAATCTAGCCCTCTTCCTGCTGATCTCCGCACTGGGCGTCCTCTCCGCGCTGGGGACCGTGCTGGCGCGGAACCTCGTCCACGCCGCGCTCTATCTGGTCGCGTTCTTTTTCACGGTGGCGTGTCAGTTCGTCTTGCTCGAGGCGGAGTTCCTCGCCGCGCTCCAGGTCCTGGTTTACATCGGCGCCGTCTCGATCCTGATGATGTTCGGGATCATGCTGACCCGAAATATCCAGGGAGATGACACCACAACCCCCTCGAACCCCTGGCGGATGCCCGCCCTGATCGCGGGCCTGTGCGTTTTCATCGTCCTGGTTGTCGGGATCAACCGCTCGCCCGGCATCCGCAATCATCAATCCTGGAGTTCGATCCAATCCCGGCCGGCGATCTCCGATGCGAAGTCCCCGAGGGCCCTCGCAATCAACGGGATGGCGCAAGGGGTTGGCGTCGAGCTCATGACCCGCTACCTGATCGCCTTCGAAGTGGCGGGGGTCCTGCTGACGGCGGCGCTCGTAGGGGCGATCGCCCTGGCCTATCGCGAGGACGAGCCCACGAAACCGGAGCAGGATCGTCGACGAGAAGCGCTCGATGCCGCCGGTCAGCCCGCGACAGCCGTGACAAGGTGAACGAGTGAGTTGATCATTCGTAGGTCCGCCGAAATCCTCTCCTTCAACCTGGACGATCGACATGAATGGCGACATCCCTCTGGTTTATTTCCTCGCCTTTGCGGCGGCCGTCTTCTCGATCGGATTGGTGGGGGTGCTGCTGCGTCGCAATGCGATCGCCGTGCTGATGGCGATCGAGATCATGCTGAATGCCGCGAACATCAACTTCGTGGCATTCTGGCGTTATGGGGAGATGTCGGAGACCAGCGGGCCGCTCCCGGGAGTCGTGATGGCGATCTTCGTCATCACGGTGGCGGCGGCGGAAGTGGCGGTCGGGATCGGCCTGATTCTACTTTGCTATCGTCGCTGGCATGTGGCCGACGTCGACCGCTACGACAGCCTCTCCGGCTGAGGCACTGCGTCACCCGCCTCGTCCCGGCCGTGATGCGAGTCCCAAATTCCAGACCGAACCGAACTCGACCGACCGACCGCTCACTGTGAACAGGTGCTTTTGACATGCTCGTGAACGCGGCAATCTCGGTGAATTTGCGGCATGCCTGGGTCCTCCTGCCGGAGATGGTCCTTGCCGTCTGGGGCATCGTCATCGTGCTGGCGGATCTCTTCCTGTTCCGTCATCGCACCCCCGAGTCGCGCAAGAATTTGACGGGCAGGCTGAGCCTGTTCGGAATCGCACTGGGCCTGGCGGCCGCGCTGATTCCGATCATGGTCCGCTTCGACCTCTACGGGGCGCAGAGCTATTTGAATTTTGCCGGGCTGGATATCCTCGCCGAGCCGGACCCGATCATCTTCTTCGGCGCGATTTCGGCCGATTTCCTGACCGAAGTCTTCAATTTCTTCTACATCATCCTCCTCGCGCTGGTGATCCGGCTCTCGATGGCCTGGTCGTTCACCGAGGAATGGGGCGAATACTTCGCGCTGCTCTTCTGGGCGACGGTCGGGATGATGATCCTCACCGCGTCGGAAGAGTTGATCACGCTCTTCGTCTCGCTCGAGTTGATGACGATCTGCCTCTATCTCCTGACAGCATTCGAGAAGACGCGCCGGCGCTCGCCCGAAGGCGGCTTGAAGTATTTCGTCTACGGCTCGGTCTCCTCGGCACTCTTCCTGTATGGCCTGAGCTTGATCTACGGCCTGACGGGCACCACGCAGTTCGCCGCGATGCGAGAAGCCCTCGAAGGGCCACAATCGTCGTTCCCGGGGCTGGTGGGGAATCTCGCGGCGGCCACGGCCATCTTGCTGATGCTGGTCGGCTTTGGATTCAAGGTCGGTGCCGTGCCGTTCCATCAGTGGGTTCCCGATGCCTACGAGGGGGCGCCGGCCGGGGTGACCGCCTGGGTCTCGACCGGTTCGAAGATGGCGAGTTTCGTCGCGCTGATGAAGGTTTTCAGCAACGCGATCCTGCCGCTTTCCTCTCCCCACGACAATTTGCAGGCCCCCGGCTGGCTGGGGATCGTTGCGGTGATGGCGGCGGTCACCATGACCTTCGGGAACCTCGCGGCGCTTCCGCAACGTAATTTGAAGCGGATGCTCGCGTATTCCTCGGTCGCCCATGCCGGTTACATGCTGGTCGGCGTCGCGGCCTCGTGCATGGCCCGGTCGCGGGCGGAGGCGGCGGCCTCGGTCCTGTTCTATTTGATCGTCTATTCGTTCGCCAATATCGGCGCGTTCGCCGTCGCCGCCTGGCTGGTGCGAGACAAGGACACCGACGAAATCGAGGACCTGGACGGGCTGGCCAGGAGTTCTCCCGGCCTGGCGGTCTGCATCCTGATCCTGATGCTTTCCCTCATCGGGATTCCTCCTCTGGCCGGATTCTTCGGCAAGGTCGCGATGTTCATGGAGGCTCTCGACCAGGCCGACCACCACAGCCGGATCATCCTGGTTTGGCTCGTCGGCCTGGGCCTGCTCAATTCGGTGATCTCCGCCTTCTATTACGTGCGAGTCCTCAAGGCGATGTATCTGCGGAGCCCGAAGGATGCCTCCCTCGCCCCGGCCGGCCCGGCGATCTCGGTTCCCATCCTGGTCGGCACCGCAATCGTCGTGATGTTCGGCCTGATGCCCGGGGGCTTGATGGATGTGATGAAGTCGGCGGCGGTTTCCATGCTTTCTTCGAGCGGGCTCAAGGTGGCGTCGGGCCCCGCGCCCGCGGATACGAAGTCGCCGGCCCCACCGGCCGTTCCGGTCGCGGCGACTCTGGATTCCAAATAAACGACCTGATCCTCTTCAATCGCTCCGGCAGACAGTCTTCGACGAGAAATTCGGTGTCAGACTCCCTTCGACGATTGGTCGATGGGAGTGACGCGAGGCGGGGTTTAACGGCTATGGCGATCGTCAACACATTTCAGAAATGCCTGGAAACACCCTATCTCT
>CALKTZ010000428.1 GCA_937997355.1 uncultured Planctomycetales bacterium
CCTCGATGCTCGGGGCCGTCGACTCGATCTCGGATTCCTCCGTCGATGCCGGGCCTTCGAGCGACGGGAGCGGCTCCAGCGTCAGGGGTTTGGACTGAGCCCGGCTACTCGTGCTCGATCCCGGCATCCAGCCCTGGCTGGATTGCCTGGTCGAGCTTTGAGCCGAGTTGCCCGGACGCGGCGGGGGAGGTGTCACGCTCGAAGGAGTTGATTCGATCACGCGACTCCGAGTCGAGATGCCCGGGCGCGGCGCGGGGCGGGCGTTCGACGAATACGACTCGACGACCTGGGCCTCGTGCGTCCTCAGGTGCGAGAGCGCGCCCGACGCGGCGTCGCGAACCGGCTGCTTCTTCTCATAGACCACGCAGCGCTCGAGGGCCGTGGCCGCCTCGGGACCCCCGATTTGTCCCAGGGCATGCGCGGCGGCGATGCGAACCTCCTTGAAGGTGTCGTACTTGAGGACGTGGATCAGGGCCGGGACGGCGCGTGGGTCGCCGAGGCGTCCCAGTTCGATCGCACCGTCTCGCCGGCTGGTGTACCAATTGCTGTAAAGCTTCTGTGCGGCGAGGTTTACCGGATCGACGGCATTTGCCGGCACCTGCTGGATTGGGGGAGGAGTCGCCACGATGGTCGGAGCCGTGACGACCGCCGGAGCCGCCACGACGGCGGGGGCGGGCGCGACCACGACGGGCGGGCGCGACGATGCAACCCCGGCCGCGTAACCGATCGCCGGCAGTGCGGCGAGGCCGACGCCGAGTCCGACGAGTGCCCCCGCCCCAAGTCCTCCGCGGGGCGGAGGCGGAGGCCCGAACGGCACGAACCGCGGTCCCGGACCGTGCATCGGCCCTCGGGGCGCAAATCCCGGTGTACGATGGACCTCAAGCTGCCGCGTGTAGGTCCCCGACGGTCGGGTGACCTGGAGAGTCCGGTCGAGCCCCCCCGGACCTCGTTGAATTTCCGTCTTGCGCTCGATGGTACGGCCGCGAGGCCCCGTGATGGTCACGTCTCGTTCAAAGGTTTGCGCCGAGGCGAGCGTCGACAATAAGCAAAGCAGTAGGTTCGTTGCCATCAAGAATTTGCGTTTCCGTCGCATGATCATCGCTGATACTCCCTTCGAACCGACTCTTGCCGGGGATCTTCCTGGTTGCCTCTCGCATGCCGGGTGATGCAGTCGAGCGGGGGATCTCCCCATGGGGCCGGGGCACTCTCACGAGGCCGGGATTGTGGCACCATCTCCGAATTCTGAAAAGGTCATTTGACCGCGCGCGGGCTCGCCGGTCGGCCGGTTCCGCGAGGCTGCCGAGCCATTCCGCAGCCATTACGCGATCGGACATTGTCCCGGTTCGATGCAAGGAACAAATTTCGTTTTAGGGATGCCCGAATCGACGTGAAAACCGGCGCATGAGGAAGTAGATCGGGAAAGTTTGAGATGCAAGGAGGGTGTGTTACCCTGAAGAAAGAGATTCGTCGGGATTGAAGACTTGAACGCGAAAAGACGGGCGCAAAAAAAGAGGAGCACACCGAAGTTTGCCCCTCTTTCGAATCCATCGGCGAGATGGTTTCAGCGATCAATAGCGATTGCCACCGCCGCTTCGTCCACCGCCACCGCCGTAGCCGCCACGGCCGCCACCACCGCCGTAGCCACCGCCCCCACCGGGCCGGGGTTCACGCGGCTTGGCTTCATTGACCGTGAGGTTACGGCCATCATAGTCGCGGCCATTCAGCGCATCGATTGCTGCCTGTGCCTCGGCCTCGGATCCCATTTCAACGAATCCGAAACCTTTTGAACGATTCGTCTCGCGGTCGACGATAATCTGTGCGCTCTGCACAGTGCCGAACTGCGCGAACAACGCATCCAAATCGGAATCCTTGACACCGTAGGTCAGGTTGCCGACGTACAGTTTCTTGCCCAAGATCAAACTCCGCAGCGAAAAAAACGACGACCCAGACTTGCATTCCAGATCGACAAGAAACAGGGCTTCCGGTGAACCCCCTTGGTCGGGCAAGGCGAGGCAGCGAAGCAGAGACCGGATCCGAAAGAGCCAGCTGTACTTCTCGGTCGTCAGACCAACCATCAAGTTTTGTAACATAACCCCAAGTGTTTGGATAGTGCTTTCTCGTAAATTGTTGGCGCTTTCCGAATCCGGTTCCTTCAAGACGTGACGAGAAGAGAACCCAAATGATTCGTCCGTTCCCTTCATGTAATTTCGACACAGGGCCTCTCGCATCGAAATCATCGGGGAGACGGGGCCGGAGTCCCTCCGCTGGTCCTCGAAACAGCTTCCGGCCGTGGGCTCGAACGAAGTAGGCGATCAAACAATCCGCGTCTCTTCGGGACCGGCCCGGAGCCTTCGAAACCTGGAGGTCGGGCCGCACCCCCTCATCCCTTCCGTTTCCTGGACGCTTTCTTCCCGGAAGCGGCTTTCCGCTTGGCTTTTTTCGCCTTCTTGGCCTTCTTTGACGGTCCCTTGCTGCTCGGATCGATCGGACCACTCGCCCCGTTCCGCGATCCGCCCATGCGTCGCCCGGTGGGACGGTCCCCGCGATTCCGCGGCTGGGAGTCATTCTCGGCCGCCGGATTGGCGCCGGCGGTTCGCCGACGCGAGGCGGGGAGCGGCGTATCTCCCGTGACGAGATCGAGGACCCTGCGGTCGACATCGACGTGCGCGATCCGCACCTCCAGCCGATCACCGAGTCGATAACGGTGTCCCGATCGACGACCGACGAGCGTGTGAGTTCCGGCCTCGAGATAGTAGAAATCGTCGGCGAGGCTGGTCACATGCACCAGCCCCTCGACGGGCAGCTCGACCATCCGGCAGAAGAGGCCGAAGTCTTCCACGCCCACGATCACGGCGTGATACGTCTCGCCGATCCTCTGCTCCAGATAGGTGAGGAGCTTCACCCGGATGAGTTCCCGTTCGGCGGCCTCGGCCCGGCGTTCGGCCCTCGTGCATTCCTGGCCGAGCAGGCTCAGCTCGTCCACGTTCCCCTTGGGCCGCTTCCCTTCCAGAATCGCCGCCAACTGGCGATGAACCTGGAGGTCGGGATAGCGCCGGATCGGCGAGGTGAAGTGGCAATAATCCTCGCTGGCGAGGGCGTAGTGCCCCTCCTCTTCCGGAGTGTAAGTCGCCTGCTTCAAGCTGCGCAACAACCCGTAGTGGACGGCATATTCCTCGGGAGTTCCGGTCGTCTCCCGGAGTATCCGCTGGAGTTCGAAGCGGCTCTGCGGGAGGTCGAGATTCAGTCCGAGTCCCCGGGCGAATTCGGCGAATTCGTCGAGCTTGTACGGTTCCGGATCGGGATGCACGCGGCGTAAGAATGGGGCGTGATGCTGGGTGAGGAATCCCGCGACCGCTTCATTGGCGATCAGCATGAACTCCTCGATCACCTGGTGGCTTTGATCGTGCTCCACGAGTTGGGCGCCCGCCACCTGCCCCGTGTCGTCGAGTTGCACGCGCACTTCCGGGAGCGCCAACTCGAGGGCACCGCGCGTGAATCGCCGTTGCCTCAAGATCATCGCCAGTTCGAGCATCAGCCCGAGCATCTTCTGGACCTCGGGAGTCACCCCTTCATGAACCTTGTCCGGCGCCTTCATGCAGGCGAATGCCTGCTCGTAGGAGAACCGATGGTCCACCTTGATCGCGGAGCGGGCAAAGGACCGGTCGGTGATTACCCCTTCCTCATTGAATTCGAGCAGGGCGCTCATGGTGTAGCGAACCCGCCCTTCCTGGAGGCTGGCCAGGCCGTTGGAGATGACCTTCAAGAAGC
>CALKTZ010000429.1 GCA_937997355.1 uncultured Planctomycetales bacterium
CGATCTCGTTCCTGGGCCTGCTCATCACGCTGATCGCGGCATATCGAATGGCGCGGTTGGGGGGAGGCTCGCCGCTCGCGGGATGGTGGGCCGTGCTCCTCATCGCGGGCTCCCCCGTGCTATCGGGTCAGCCGTTCGCGGTGCGCCCCGACATGCTCGGCGTGGCATTGCAGACGTGCGGGCTGTACCTCGTCCTCCTGGCATTGCTGGACAAGACGCGAGCCGGCTCGCGAGTCACCTGGGCTTATGTTGCGTTCGGCCTGGCGATCTGCGTGAAGCAACATCTCCTCGTGGAATTGGTCCTCTGCACGATCATTCTTGTGGTCGATCGCCGCAGTCCCGCCATTCCCCTCAAGTTCCTCGTGCGGGGGCTTGCCCTGGCGACGGCGATCGTCCTGGTCGACTATGGGATCGAGTGGGTCGTCACCGGGGGAGAAATCTGGAATGCCGCATTCGTGGCGGCGGGTCAGGTGTCTCGGATCTATCCCGGGGGATGGGGACACGCCCTGCTCATCCAGTATGGGCTCACCCGAAGGAACGCGGGCTTCCTTGTTTTGCTCCCGATGATCGGACTCGCGATCGTCGGCGGGAAGCGCGGGACTGCCGGAAAGGCATTGGCCTTCCTGGGGGTCGGCGTGATCGGCCTGGTCCTGGCGAACCTGATCCTCGATCTCTTCTTCAACAATAACGGGCTGGAAGTGGCTGCCTTCTTCGTCTCGCTCCTGTCGGGAGTCTTCTTCCTGATCTGCCTCGTTTTCGAACGGCCGACCCTGCTGCGAGATCGCGTGGATGTCATCCTCTGGATCTGCCTTGCGGGGGAGCTTGCTCTCGTGTTCCTGCTGGCCTATCTGAGCACGGGGAGTTGGTTGAACTACGGCATCCAGCCGATCGTATTCGCCGCCGTGCTCCTGGCCCGCGCCGGGGCTCGGGCGGTGGAAACCCTTCCCAGGGCCCGCGACCTATGGCCGATGGGGCTAGGGGCGCTGGCAATCCTCTGCTCGGCGTATTCTCAGGTTGGGGACACCAACCTGGAGATGCGAAACGACCAGGCCGCCCTGGAGCAAATTTTCAGTCACGTGAAGCAACCTCGATCGGCCGCCTTCTTCGCGGATCGGCCGGGCCTCAATCGGCTGAGCGGCCGATACGACCTCGTTTACGACCATTGGCTCTATCGGGTCTTCGAGACGGCCCATCTGGCGGAATCGCGATCGGCATGGATCGGCCGGGCGCTCAGTTCTCGCAACCTTCGCGTGGTGATCTGCCCGACCGATCGGCCGACCCTC
>CALKTZ010000430.1 GCA_937997355.1 uncultured Planctomycetales bacterium
TACATATGCCCTCTCGTGCTGATGGTTCAGGATCGCCTTTTCCTTGACGTAGATCTCGTAAGGAGGCTGCTCCTTGCGTTCCACGCCGACGAAATTGCGGATCTTGCGCTTGAGGCAGACGTCGGTGACGAGGCCCTGCAAGGTCTCCGGGTCGATCCGCGGCAAGTTTCCCGCGTCGGGGTCGCCGTTGGGGTTGCCGTCGGTGATCTCGAAGAAATAGACGATGTCGTATCGGTTGCTGACGGGGGTGCTCATGGGTCGGTCTCCTTTGTGGGATATCTTGGTTTGATCCTATTGCGGCTTTGTCGAGAACGGCGACGTAATGTGAGGCCTCAAGAGGGTCATGACCTTCTCGTCATCGGGATACACCGGCGATTTCCTAGGTTCTGGTCCCCATTCTTTCCGCCAGTCGAGGACGACCAATCGCCCTTTGACTTTTTGCCCCCCCGCGTCTTCCCCGGGGATGCTCTCAACGATCCCAATCTCCTGATAAGCCTTACGCTTGTATTCCCATCGCTCGTCGTACTTCTCTTGATTTCCAGGCGACCCTCCCAGGACTTCGAAGTAGATCGGAATATCAGAGGCCGGCGTTTTGATGTAGAAGTCGGGCCATAATTCAGCGCCGGGCTTATAAGCCGAACGAACCTCATATATATAATTTACTAAATGACGATCAAGCACTTCCGAGACGATAACTTCGAGTTGGCTTCTCATCCATTGGCCTCGTTTATTGCAATAGAGACGTCCCTCCCGGAGCGCCAACTTCGCATCTCGCAGGAAGTGTTGCTCCTGGTAGAACCCCAGCGCGAAGATGCCCTGCTTCGTGAGGTCCAGCATTCTTGGGAACTTCTTCTCGACTCCAATGCAGATATTCTCAATTTCATCGTGCACGAATTGGGGAAGCCTTCCATTGAGTTTCGGAATATGCCCCACTTCGGCTGCTCGAAGAAGTCGCCCGAGCATCAGCCCCGGCGTTGACATGGTGGCGCCCATGCTGCGCCGAACGATGCCAGTGTTGACTCCCGGCATTGCCGCTTCCTGGGCGAAGGCAAGCACGGCAAACATCCGTCCGCTGAGGTATGCGGGATCGCGATTGGTTTCGTTCAAATGGTTACGCACAGTTCCAACCTCCCTCCGAAGAAAAAATGCCTTGAGGATCGCAGCCTTGACGTGATTGACACTTGCTTCCGCGCGAATACGCCGCATCACCGCATCGAACAGAGCACGCGGATACGGTGTTCCCAGGAAAATCGCATGCGTGATGTCTGCGGCAAGCTGCGGGGGGATCTCCTTCGGTTCACGCGCCGTCTCCCTGATGAGTCGCCGGATGGTCAGGGGTGGACTTTCCGGATCGGAACCCACGATCTCTAACTGCTCAACATGCTCTGCCAATCGCCGGGCAAACTGATTGACCGTCCCCGCCAGCCAGTAACGGACATTCAGCCGGCTCGCGTTGGGCGAGAGGCCCAGGACGTAGAACGGGGCATCGGGGTTCTGGATGACATCGCCAAGGCGTCCCTGCCGGGCCGCCTCCAGAAACCCTCGGAGTCGGTCCACGGTGGCGGCGTGTTCGGCATCCCTGGGGAAGTCATCGCCAAAAATCTCGCGGAAGATCGGTTCGGCGTCCTGTCCTTCCTGCCGGTCGGACCAGAAGACCACCGTGGCATCGCCGATCCGGACTCTCCGCGTGCTGTCGTCCAGGAGGCGATTGAGGGAGGTTGTATAGCGGAACGCGTCGCGAGTTCCGACCGGGGCATTGAAGCTTTGAGATTTCCCATAACTCTCGAATGCCGAGAGGTTGAAAGAGACGATTGCCGCACCCATCGTATTCGCTCCCGCAACCCCACGAATTTGGGGATGCAGGCGAGCCAGTTCTTCCTCTTCGCCGTTCAAGAGCGAGATGCCCAATACGCGGTTTTCGTCTGGATTATCCTTCGACTGCGAGCGCAGCCAGACATCCTTGACCGTCTGGCTCTGGTGGATATAGTTTGCCTGGCCGCGAAGCTTGAAGACGACATTCATCCCCGCCGCTTCTTCCCAGTTCTCTAAAGATTCGGCTCGCGCCGGATCCCAGGCGTCGAGGAATCGACAGAGAGCGGCGAATCCCTCGTCATCCGCGAGGTCGGGCAGGAATGACCTGTGCAGATCCCGGAACGCCGCGAACATCTCGGCGGCCCGCTCGGGCTTTCCCTTGTTGTCGCGTCCGAGGGTGTAACCCGTATTGTCCCAGCAAAAAAAGGGCTTCATGCCGGTGCCGGATCGGCCACCGCCATCGGGGACGACGAGCGGCCTAGGAATCGGCTTCCCCTTGTTGTTGCGTTCCCGGATATCGTTGAAAGAAACGAGGGAGCCATCCGGTTCCAGCACGATTTGAAAGTGGATTTTCTCGATGCTGAAACCGAAGTCCGCGATTCCCTCGTTCGGATCATCCTGCAATCGCTGATAATAACCGACGAGAGCGGGGAGCAGGCCACTGGTAGGCTGGCTCATCGCCGCACCTCCTTCCCATTGAAGGGGGGGACGTCGAGCACGCCGTTGCGGAGCATTGCACGGAAGAAGTGAGGGGTCATCCCGTTTTTGAAATCGATGTCATGGAGGATGTAGCCCAGATCGCGGTCACCTTCGAGTTCCTTCTTGTCTTCGGATTTGCCCTCAAACTGAGGAAGCGGCTGACCGTCTTCGATCAATTCGAAGTCTGCGGGAAATTCGCGGCAACCGAGATAAGGACGCGTGTAGCAGCGACCATCGCGCGCTCGCCGATTGAACTGGTCCAGATGTTTGCCGGCGTTGTTTTCACCGCTGACAATGTCGAATCGAGCTTCGATGATATAGGCGACATCGCGAAGCAAGGTCGCTGCTCGTTGCTGTCGATCTTCCTCGACATAAAGGCCGAGTCGACCGCGGCCGGTTTTCATGGCGGTTGCAGCGGAGCCCGCGGGAATTTTCACGGCGACCTCATTGCGCCTGAGCGACGTGAATCGGATTGGCTTGAGGACGTGAATACGCGTGATCGCCCAGCGGATCTCCGGCTTCCAGTAGATCGCCTCGACGATTCCCCTCGCGGCCGAAGGCGTGATGATGTCGTATGAGACGCGTTCGACCTTCATCTCCGGCCGGGAGAAGCAGGCAAAATCGCCTCTTACAAGGAGTCGAATACTCATGCCGTTCTGAACCTCGATTAGATCAGGCAAGTTGGGTGATGATTCATTCTTGTGTGAAACAAAATATTCTCGTGTAAGCACGCTGGATCGAGTATGAGCCGCTTTTCGACAATTCTACGTCTCAAATC
>CALKTZ010000431.1 GCA_937997355.1 uncultured Planctomycetales bacterium
GAGTTGCCATCGGTCCCCCGTGTTCTAGGTTCAAAGGGAGGAGGCCAAGCTCCGTCCGCGATGTCCGCAATCATCGAAGAATTCAATCCATCCGAGTCCGATCCAGGAAGTGGAGCGAAGCCAATGAGACCTCCGGTCCGGAAGGTTTGCGGGGGTTGCCTGCGGAGCGTGGAGCTCCCGAGCCCCGGCAGTGACGACCAGGACCCCGCCCTCAGCAACGAGTGCCCCCACTGCGGAGGAGAGATCGACAGCCGGTCCGACCCGGTCACGCCTTCGGGGCCCGACTTCCCCCACGTCCCGCCTCAGAACAACCCGTCCAACTTCTCGCCTGGCTCCGAGGAGACGACCGACTGGGCCGAGACCTGGAACCGCGGCACGCTCGGGATGATCGGCCGCTACCAGCTCCGGGAACGGCTCGGCGAGGGGGGCTTCGGGCAAGTCTTCCAGGCGTTCGACCCTCGGCTCGACCGAGACGTCGCGCTCAAGGTCCTGAAACAGCCCAACCCGACCGAGCGGATCATGCAGCGGTTCTTCCGCGAGGCCCGCGCCGCCGCGAGGCTCGACCACCCAAATATCGTCGCCGTCCACGACGCCGGTTATGAGAACGGCCGTTGCTGGATCGCCTACAAGTACATCAGCGGACGCCCCCTCTGGTGGTATCGCAACCACCACACGCTCGACTTCCGGAAGTCGGCGAGGATCATCCAGGAACTGGCCGACGCCCTCGATCACGCCCACCGACTCGGGGTTTTGCACCGCGACCTCAAGCCCGCGAACATCATCATGGACGAGCAAGGGAAACCTCGCCTGACCGACTTCGGCCTCGCGCGGCGGGCGGACCTCGATTCCAGCCTCACGCGCGACGGCGCCATGGTGGGAACTCCCGCCTACATGAGCCCCGAGCAGGCGAAGGGGAACAGCAAGAACGTGGATGAACGGAGCGACATCTACAGCCTCGGCGTCATCTTCCACGAGCTTCTTTACGGCTACCGCCCCAACGAGATGGGAGAGTCTTCCGAGTCGTCCTCGGCCTCCCAAACCACCAAGCTCACATTCGGTCAACGATTCCGCCGGTCATCCAAGACTCAATCGGCGGTGCCCGACTCGCTCAAGCAGATCTGCGACAAGGCGCTCGCCACCGACGTCAATCAGCGGTACGCCAACGCGCGCAGCCTGGCCGACGACCTGAATCACTGGCTGAATCTGAACCGGATTCCCCCGATCAAGCCACAAGGGTTCAGGAACACGTCGCTGATCGGATCGGCGGCGATGCTGCTCATCTGCGCCGGATTGGTCGTTATCTTCTCCCCAATCGGCTGGCGGGGTAAGCAGCCTCAAACGCCCCCCTCCCCGACCCAGGCCGAGGTCGAGCTCAAGCCCCCGGTCGACCTCCCGAGCACGCCGAAAACGCCCTCACCTGTCGCGACGAAATCCGCGGCCCCTCTCCCCCTCTCCGCGAATGCGATCGTCGCCAATCTCGAAAAGAAGATCTATCACAGGGCTGATAGCTCCTGCGTGAAATCCATGGCCGAGCGCAACCGCGTTGTCTTCGATTCCGTGGACAAGGCGATCGAGGAAAAATACCGGGCCTGCGACAAATGTTTCCGCGACTGAGGAAACTCGTTACGGGAAACGCCGCAAGCCTCGTTCTTCCGGAGCCGTAACGACGCATCTTGTTTCCGCATGTGGACGGACCGTCCGTGTTAAACGGGGGCAAGGATTCCGGATTTGCTCTCAGGCTCCCTACGAACCGGCAACTTTCACTCAAGATCGGTGCGGGCACGCGGGATGCAAGGCTATAATCGGATGTCGCCGGTTGGACGTTCGATTTCCGAGGCTTGAGGCCGATCCATGTCCCGCGTGCGCTTGATCCTGGCGTTGCATAACCATCAGCCCGTGGGCAATTTCGATGGCGTATTCGAGGAATCCTATCGGCTCAGCTATTTGCCATTCCTCGAAGTGCTGGAACAGTACCCCGACATCCCGATCGTCCTCCACACCTCCGGCCCCCTCATGGAATGGCTGGCCGAGCGGCATCCAGAATATGTGACCCGGCTTCGGGCACTCGTGGAACAAGGCCAGGTCGAGATACTCGGCGGCGGGTTCT
>CALKTZ010000432.1 GCA_937997355.1 uncultured Planctomycetales bacterium
GTCGGCAAGCTCGTCAACGGCCTGAGCTTCCTCACCACCATCGATCCCTGGCACGGCAACGAGGTTGCCTTCTACTTCCGGGATGAGCCGACCGATCCCTGGCCCGGCAAGCGGTATGTCATCGACGACCAGATCATGGACGGCCACGCCCTGTGGGTGGCCGACATCGACGGCGACGGCAACGACGAAATCTTCGCCGGACACCGAGGACTCGACCACCGAGTCTCCATGTACACCTTCACCCCCAAATCGAAGACGTTCTGGTCGCGGACTGTCCTCGATCGGGACATCGCCGCCCAGGACTTGCGCGGCGGCGACCTCGACGGCGACGGCAGGCCTGACGTCGTGGCGGTCGGCGGCGCGACCCGCAACGTCGTCTGGTATCACCCCAAGAAGGTGAATCCCTGAACCTCGATCGTTACAAGATCGGCCCGGTCGGGAGACCTTCGCCAAGCAATGACGTCCCGTCCGGCGCGGGTCGCTCGACCCCATAAAAATCACCGACCGAAGGTCTCCATCCTCGGTCGCGCGGAAACGGGGACGGGCAAGGCGCTTCGCTTTGAGCCCGTCCCCGTTTCCGCTCCGGTCCAATCCTAATCCTTTGCCGAGAGAATGCCCGTCCATGTCCATGAAGGCCGAGAGCCCGACCAAATCCGTCAAGCGCTGGGGATTCATCGGCGCGGGCAAGATGGCGTCCGCGTTGATCCGGGGAATGCTCAGCAAAAATGTGGCGACGGTGGAATCGACCTGCGCGAGCGATCCGGTCGAATCGATCCGGATGAGCCTCGGCGATGAGACGGGGATCGCCGTCTTCGATTCCAACGCGGCCGTGGCCGAGCGGTCGGACGTCCTGGTCCTGGCCGTCAAGCCGCAGAGCATGACGCAGGTATACGACCAGCTTCGCCCCTTGCTCAGGGACAACCACCTGGTCATCTCGATCGCCGCCGGGATCACGATCGACGGGCTTGCGCAGGGCCTGGGATCGGGGCGCCGGCTGATCCGGGTCATGCCCAACACCCCCGCCCTGGTGGGCGAAGGTGCCTCGGCCTACGCGATGGGTCCCGGGACCACCCGCGAGGACGAGGCGGTCATCCGCGCCTGCCTGGAGGCGGTCGGCCGCACGGTGGCGGTGCCGGAATCGCTGCTCGATGCCGTCACCGGACTTTCCGGCAGCGGCCCCGCCTTCGTCTACATGATGATCGAGGCCCTCTCCGATGGCGGGGTGCGCGTCGGCCTGCCGCGCGATGTCGCGACCATCCTGGCCGCGCAGACCGTCCTGGGGGGAGCCAGGATGGTCCTGGAGACGGGGCTCCACCCCGGCGTGCTGAAGGATCAGGTCACGAGCCCCGGGGGGACCACCATCGCGGGCTTGCACGCGATGGAATCCGGGGGGGTTCGCGGGGCCTTGATGGATGCCGTCCGGGCGGCGGCCACGCGATCCGCCGAGCTCGCCGCCCCCGCGTCATCGATCAAGCCGGTCGCTCCCCGAAGCTGACTGCACCCACCTGGATGAAGGTGAACAGGATCGCCAGCAGGCAGAGCCAGTAGACCAGCGTGTAGAGACGGAGCAGGTTCTCGAGCCCGCGCATCAGGAGTTCGGTGTCCTTGTTCGGCGTCTCGGCGATCTTCTTGAATTCGGTCCCCGCGCCGAACGTCCAGATGCCCACCACGAAATCGAGCAGCCCCGCGAAGATGTAGCCCA
The DNA here is from genome assembly GCA_937997355.1 of uncultured Planctomycetales bacterium. GTDB lineage: Bacteria > Planctomycetota > Planctomycetia > Isosphaerales > Isosphaeraceae > CALKTZ01. Next base: position 1,703 of record CALKTZ010000432.1, read on the forward strand.
CCTCCACCATGCGGACCACCCCGTAGGCAAAGACGAAGAGCCCGATCCCCACGATGAAGAGGCCGACAAGCCTCATCTTCGAGGCGAGGCCGCTGAGGATCAGATTCTCGTTCTCGCCGAACTCATAGCGCCCGGATTCCGCGTCCGGCCCGGCGTGGTTCGGTTCCATCGGATCGAGAATCTGAGGCTCGGAAGTGATCATCGGAATGCCTCGGAGAGAATGCCATGCTCTACTAATCTCGCCTCAAAGCCCCGCGGCCAGATCCGCCAAGCTCTCGCGATTCGAGGTCGAGTCGATCGGGAACGGTTTCCGGGCATGCCGACGGCACCCCGATCGCGACGCGAATCGGCCGGAATCATCGTGCGAGATCGCGCCGAAAATGACAATTCGGTGGATCTAACTTCCCCGGCAAACCGGACGATGTCAACGCTCTTCCTTTCGCAATCGCAATTCCGCTTCGCTCCCGTCGTTCATTTCTTGATTTCCGTTTCAGTCGCGCCTCGATCCTCGGCGAGAATTCTCCTCCTCGGGCCTCGCCGGTCGAAGTCGAGCCTTCACCATGGCGATCAACCAAACCCGCGATTCGCTCGCACCGTCTCACCGAGGGAGTTCACGTTGCTTATTCGAGACAGGCCGCGTGGAATTGTTTCTTTTTGTGCGAAATATCGCTACCATTAATCAATGCGAGGCGAACTAAGATTGAAGCAAATGGTCACGCCCATCTCGGTCGACCCGTTTGAGAAGTGGCCACATGATCGCGATGTCGCGATGTAATTTCCCTCTCCAGCCCTCGTGTAAGAGGACCAACATCATGCGTACCTTGCGCGTCGTCCTCAACGTCCTCGTGTTCCTCATCGCGGTGTCCGGCTCGATCTGGGTGGGCTGGATTTATGCCAGCCCGAACCCGCGGCCCGAGAAGATGGCCCCCCTTCAGGTCACTCCGGACGTGTCGGTATTCCGACATGTCGAGCCCGATTATTCCGAGGCGCTCAAACAATCCAATGAGATCCCCGGCTTCGGCGGCGGCCTGCCGAGCGTCCCCGGCCTGCCGGGCGGGCTGAACGGTGCCACGGTCGTTGACGGATTCCCGACGATCTCGAAGGAGGCAATCGAGAAGGCCCCCGGTTATTCTGGGAAAGCAGCGGAACCGGAGATTGAGATTCCCTCACTCAACATTGGCGAAAGCAGCGGGGCCACCCCCTGAAATCGGGCGAGGATCGACCAACCATCCTCACCGGAGCAGGGTCCCTGGCTCTGGGGAGGCCGTATCCTTGAAGACGCTGGCGACCTGGTCGATCATCCTGAACGTGGTCCTCGCAACGTCTCCCGGCCGGCTGGCCGGCGACGAGGCGAGACCTTTCCTGATCGCCCCCGACGGATCTCGATTCTTCCCCATCGGGCTTTACAGCATCCCGCAATTCGGCAACGGCGATGCGATCCGGGACGAGGCGCGGGCCGCCGGCTTCAATTTTCTGGTCGGCGGTGACGGAAAGTCGGAAGGATTTTCGAGGTCGTCCGATATCCCCGGCGGCCCTCCCGCCCCCGACGCCAAGAGCCGTCGCGGTTCGCTCCTCGACCTCACTCATCAGGCGGAGAGGAAAAAGGCCCTGCTCCTGGAGTTGATCGAGAAGGAGGAGAAGGCTCCCGGGGTGATCGTCTGGCAAGGTCCCGATGAGCCGAACGACTTTCCGTTCGGCATCCGGCCCGGCCCGAGCCCCGAGGGGCTTGCGGCGGGGGCCGCGTTGCTCCGAGAGAAGTCGAAGCACCCGCTCTGGATCAATTTCGGGCCGACCGGCGATCATCGGCATCCCGAAGACTTCGACCGCCTGCGCCCCTACCTGGCGGTCCCGGACGTGGTCTCGGTCGACATCTATCCGGTCGGCGGCGGCTCGGACCATCAGCAGAGCCCGTTCGCCGAGCGCGGCCCCGCCTGCGTCGGGGTCTTCACGCGCAACCTCGTCCGCATGGTCAGCCGCGAGGGGGTCCAGCGGAAGCCGGTCTGGATGGTCCTCCAGGGCTTCGGCTGGGGCGACCTGGCCAGGACCTCGAATCCGCCCGAGTCCTGGACCGGGCGAACCCCCACCTACGACGAGGTGCGGTTCATGTCGTTCGACGCCGTCATCAACGGCGCCGGGGGCGTCATCTACTGGGGAGCCCGCTACCTGCCCAGGTCCGACCCGAATTCGACCTGGGGGTCGTTGAAGGCGGTCGCCGCCGAGCTTCATGAACTGCTGCCCGTCTTGACGGCCGACGGCCAGCCCGCCGACCACCTCGTGCGCCTCTCGAACGGGTCCGTCGAGGTCGCCGTGCGGCGGCCGAACGGGTCGACGGTCCTCATCCTGGCCAATACCTCCACCGAGCCGCAAACCACGTCGCTCGGGTTTCACGGCATCAAGCCCGGGGCGCTGAGGCCGTTGGGGAAGACGACGGCCCCGGCCCTGCGAGCGCCGTTCTCCCCGCTTCGCCTCAGGCCGTTGGAAGTCGCGGTTTTCGCGGTCGAGGTCGAGCCGAAATGAGCTGGCCATTCCGACGAAGACGCGACGCTCAGTCGACGGCCCCAGCATTGGCCGAGGCGGAGCCCACGCCGATCGACGCCGCGGCGATCGTCCGGCGGGCTCGTCGCTTGCGGTTCCTCGTCCGGCCCGAGGCGGTCTCGCAGCTCGCGGGGGCCTATCACGGCGCCCGGCCGGGCATCGGCCTGATCTTCGCGGAGCTGCGCCCCTACGAGCCGGGCGATGATGTGCGTCATCTCGACTGGAACGTCACGGCCCGCCAGGGGAAGCCCTACGTCCGCCGCTATGTCGAGGAACGTTCGCTGGTCCTCTGGCTGGTGGTGGATGTCTCGGCCAGCATGCGGTTCGGCGCCGAGGGGAAGACCAAGGCCGACCGCGCCGCGCAGGCCGCCGCGCTGCTGGCCACGGCCGCCGTCCAGAACGGCGACCGGGTCGGGCTCCTCCTGGTAAGCGACCGCCTGGAAGCCGAGATCGCGCCGGGGATCGGCATCCGGCACCTCTCGCAACTGGTGCGGGGGCTGGTCGCCACCCCCACCTGCTCCACCAAGACGCAGCTCGATGTTGCCCTGACGCGCATCCGAAGGTCGGGGCGCAGGTCCCTGATCGTCGCCATCAGCGACTTCGAGGGGGACCAGGCCGTCGGCAACTGGCGGGAGGCGGCCCGGCGCAATGAGGTGGTCGCGCTGAGGTTCGTCGACCCCCGCGAAGAGACACTCCCCGAGGCGGGATTGGTCCGGCTTGA